>CACXDP010000353.1 GCA_902766445.1 uncultured Coriobacteriaceae bacterium | reverse complement strand
GTTACGTGCGAGGATGCCGTATGCGCAATCGAAGTGAAGAGCGGCCGGATAAAGCCAACCCGCGGCATGGCCGAGTTCATCGTCCGCAATCCCGAAGCGCGTCCGATAGTAGTCGGTTCCGCGGATTGCCCGCATCTATGCGAGCCCTCGCTCGAGCCCCTCGAAGGCCTCGTCGAGGGGCGTGCCCTCGCCGGCGACGGACTGGGCGTAGCTGTGCTGTACGAGAGAACTAGAGGGGAGCGCGTAGAGCGTTCTTTGAGGGCGCGGCTTAGCGGTTGAAGGTACCTGCAGGCGCTTGAATGAGCGCCTGCCCGGCGTCGATGCTTTCATCTGTCATGCTATCCTTAAAGCGCAAGCAGTGGATGAACAAGGACGGATCGAGGAAGGTGGACGCGATGAGGCGCAGGAATCTCTGCATCGGGGCCATGATCGTCGCTATGCTCGCGGTGTTCGCGCTGGTGGGATGTGGCGCCGCCGAGACGACCGGCGCGCAAGGCTCCGGGACCGAGACGAGCGAACAGACGGTGGGCGACATCACCCAGTCCATGACGGACGAGGCGGCAGATCAGTTGGAAGACGAGCTGGGCGCATTCGAGATCACCGCCATGCAGCGCGAGCTCGCAAAGGACAACGAAGCCGGCTACGAGGTGCTCGATGCCGGGCGCGGCAACCCGAACTGGATCAACACCAAGGCGCGCCTCGCCTACGCGCGTCTCATGGACTTTGCGGTTGCCGAGTGCCAACGCGACATGAGCAAGGGTGACATGGCGGGCCATGGGCAGCGCAAAGGCGTGGGCGGTCGCTTTGATGCCGCCATGGACCCCGCCGACGAGACCGACAAGTTTCTCATCGACGCGGTCGCCTACTGCGTGGACACGCTGGGGATGGACAAAGATGAGCTGCTCATGGAGCTCACGGACGGAATCGTCGGCGACTATTATCCCAGCCCGAGTCGTTGCCTCACCCACACGGAGACGATTCTGAACGAATACCTGCAATCGACGCTCTACGGTGGCGCGGACCTTGCGGGCCAGACCAAGGTGTTCCCCACTGAGGGCGGGTCTGCCGCCATCTGCTACATCTTCCAGTCGCTCTCGCACAACCGCGTGCTCAAGCCCGGCGACAAGATCGCCATCGCAACGCCCATCTTTACTCCGTACCTGCAGATTCCCGACGTCAACAACTATGGTCTCGTGTCGATAGACGTTACCTCCACGGTCGAGAGCGGCTGGGACATCGACGAGTCCGAGCTTTCGAAGCTCGAGGACCCCACGATAAAGGCCTTCTTCCTCGTGAACCCCTCCAACCCCGCGAGCCGCGCGCTCAGCGACTCGACCCTCGAGCGGCTGGAGCAGGTGATACAGAAGAACCCCGACCTCATAGTAATTACCGACGACGTGTACGGGACCTTTGTGGACGGCTTCCGCACGGCGTACAGCGTGGTGCCGCACAACACCATCCTCGTGTACTCCTACTCCAAACTCTATGGGGCCACGGGCTGGCGGATTGGCCTCATCGCCGTAAACGAGGAGAACGTGGTGGACCGCCTCATCTCCGAGCTGCCCGACGAGGACCAGCGGGAGCTGGAGGACGAGTACAGCATCGTGACGAGCGACTCCAAGGACATGGCTTTCATTGACCGCATGTGCGCGGATAGCCGCTCCATCGGCCTGTACCACACGAGCGGTCTCGCTACGCCCGCGCAGGTTTTCATGGATCTGCTCTCGCTCACCCATTTGGTGCACGGGGACGACGACCCCTACATAGCGCAGTCAAAGAAGCTCGTGCGCGAACGCTACGAGGCTCTCATGGACGCCCTTGGCCTGGAGCCAGACGAAAGTCGCGAGAACGCCCAGTACTACACCATCGTGGACATCAACAAGCTCATCGCCGTCCGCTATGGCGAGGACTTCGCGGACTGGAAGAAGAGCAACAAGTCGGACGTCGAGTTCCTCAACGACCTCGCGAGCAAAAAGGGCGTCGTGCTCATGTACGGCCCCGGCTTCGAGGCGCCCGAGGGCTGTGTGCGCATCTCGCTTGCGAATCTCGACGCGGAGGACTACGTGGAGCTCGTCCGCCGCTTGGGAGAGCTGCTCGAGGAGTATCACGCTGCCTACGAGGATCAGACCGCCCTGTCCGAGGCGGCGTGAGGCTAGCTAGGGGCAACCGAGCGAGCAAAGGTGCGACCTTTGACTCCGAGTCCCGCCAACTCTCGGACTGGGTCGAACGATAGCGCTGCGAGCACGGTCCGGTTGCATCTGTCGTCTATTGCTCTGGCCGCCTCGTTTCGCTGACAGGCTTTAGTCCGTCGTGACGAACCGTGTGGGAGATTCCTCCGGCGCCTCATCCATAGTGAATTCGTCGGGGATCCGTCCGATCCGGACCGCGATTGCTCTGGGGCTGGCCCCGTCCCCTCGGGTCCTGCCGGAGAGTGCCAATCTCGAGGGCGAAAAGTGCAAAGAATTTCGACTTATGAGTAGTTTTCGGGTGCCAATTCGCCATAGGGGCAATAAGGCACCCTACAAAAGCGCAGGTAGATGGTACCGGGAATACGACCCCCGCAAAAACCGGGACCGAAAAACTACTCACATCTCGCAAAAGTCTGCACTTTTCGCCCCCGCGCTTGGCACTCGGGAGCGGCGACCCGGAAAGCAGTGAACGTCACCAGTGCAGAGGACACCAGAACCAACGGGCTGAGCATGGGCGACCGCCACTCCCCGCGAAGTCAAATGATGCAGGAGAACCGACCCCCCGCATCAGAACCGACCCCCCGCATCACTGGACCCCCCGCATCACTGCATCACGAAATAGGGTAGGGACGCGCCTCTTTTAGCCTCTCGCGGACGAGAAAAGGCGCTATGCTAGACATGTGTTAATTCGCAAAGCGAAGAGGAGGGTGCGTATGAGGAGACGCTTGACGGTGGGTGCATTGTCCGTGTTGGTCCTTGCCCTGTGCGCGTGCGTATGGGTCGTGCGGACCGCGCGGGCAGATTCCGAGGTGGTGCCCATCTACCAGACGCTCGACGAGCTCGAAGGCAAGAGCTTCGCGTACGTCAATGGCAGCGTGTACGACAAGTACATCCAAGAAAAGATTCCAAACACGAGCGAGAGCTTCTTTCCCACGCTCACCGATGCCGTGACGGCCGTCGAGACGGGCAAGGTGGATGCGGCGGTTCAGCGCTCCTACGCCTGCGAGCTGGCGGTGAACCGGCGCAACGGAACCGTGGCGCTTCTGCCCCAGACGGTGAAGGACATGCAGGAGTGCTACTTCTTCCCCAAGGGCTCCGAGCTCAGAGGGCCCTTTGACGAGCAGATCAAGCGGTTCTGGGAGGACGGCACGATTGACCAGCTCACAGAGAAATGGGCAAGCGCCGACGACTCCATAAAGACGCTCCCCGCACAGGACTGGGATGCCCCTAACGGCACGCTCAAATTCGTGACCACGGGCCAGCTGGAGCCGTTCTCGTATCTGGGGGTCGGCGACAGTGCCACGGGATACGACGTGGACCTCGCGTTGCTCGTGTGCAAAGAGCTGGGATACAAGCTCGATATCCAGATGATCGGCATGGACGGCATCGTGGCGGGAGTCCAGTCGGGTAAGGCCGACTTCGGAGGTACGCTCACCTACACCGACGAGCGCGCCCAGGCCGTGGACTTCTCGGAATCGGTCATGCCCGTGTACGTCTCCATCATCGTCAAGGCGGAGCCCGCCGAGGGTGCCGCCGCGACTACGAGCACGAGCGACGGGCAGGATGGCGGGTTGCTCGCTGGCATCGGCGAGAGCTTTCACAAGACGTTCATCACGGAGAACCGTTGGCAGCTCATCCTGAGCGGATGGGGCATCACCATACTCATCAGCGTGTGCTCTGGTGTGCTCGGCATCCTCCTCGCGTTCCTTACCGTCGTGCTCAGAAACTCCGGCAAATCGTGGGCGGGCAAGCTTGTGAATGGCTATCATGCGATTCTGGGTGGCATACCCATCGCCGTCGTGCTCATGCTGCTGTACTACGTCGTGTTTGGCGCCATCGACTTGGGCGGAGAGGTGGTCTCCATCAT
>CACXDP010000352.1 GCA_902766445.1 uncultured Coriobacteriaceae bacterium | reverse complement strand
GCGATGACCGACTTCGAATACGAGCTGCAGCAGGCCGACCTCAACGCGCACCTTGCCCCCGACCTCGAGAGTGTCTTTGTCATGGCAAGTCCCACCTACGGGTACCTGTCGTCCTCAATCGTGCGTGAGCTTGCCTCCCTGGGATCCTCGGTGGAGGGGCTCGTCCCTCCCTGCGTGCTGGTTAGGCTGGCAGAACGTTACGGATAGCGTGAAGTTCGAAAAAACGAAAACCTTTTTTGCACCTTTCACAGGTCGTTTCGTCCGAAATGCCCTCCCTGTATGCCCACATACACAAAATAATCTGCTACCATGGTGTATGCTATTTTGACACTGCACCCAATGGCCCGAAGCCATCACGAAAGGAGTTCCGAATGGAGCCAGGAGAGGAAATCGAAGCCCTGGTCGACGAGCTCGAGCAGATCGTTGCCGATGCCAAGTCGTCCTTCGGTGGCGGGGGCCAGCGCAAGATCGTTGACGCGCAGGAGATCTTTGAGATTCTCGACGAGATGCGCAACGTCTTTCCGCAGGAGTTCATGGACGCCCGTCGTATTCTGCGCGAGGAAGGCGAGATGCTCGACCGCGCACAGAAGCAGGCGGACTCGATCATCGCCGATGCGCAGCAGCAGGCAATGGTCATAGCAAGCGATCAGGAGATTGTACGCATCGCTCAGCAGCAAGCGGACAATATCCGTGATGCTGCGCAGCAATACGAGCGTGACACGCGCTATAACGCTGAGGAGTATGCCGATACGGTGCTTGCCCACCTAGAGGACACCCTGCGCTCCATGACGGGCACGGTGACGCGCGTGCGTCAGACGCTGAACGAGAACTCCGGCGCAAACAACCAGTCAAATAGCCTCAACTGGTAGGTGAGGCTGACTCATGGATAGTGTGATTGTCTCGCTCGACGACCGTCTGGCAAACGTGGGCGATGCCCTCGACCTTGCTGCGCATCTAGACCTCGACACGTTTTCTCTTGGGGAGCGTGAGTTTGCCTTGCCTGAAGGGGCTGACTATGACGTCGTGCTCACCAACGCGGGCGAGGGCATACTCGTCTCGGGCGTGCTGCGGGCACGCGTCAAAGCGACCTGCGACCGGTGCCTCGACGATACGGAGTTTGACGTGGCAGGTGAGGTGGACGAATACTACCTCTTCCACGAGCCGGATCCGGGCGTGCTCGAGGAGGGGGAGGAGGAAGACATTGACTTCTCCCTCGTGGGAGCTGATTCCACGATTGACCTCACGGATGCCCTGAGTTCAGCCCTCGTCATGGAGCTGCCTTATGTGGTGCTCTGCCGAGAGGACTGTGCGGGTCTGTGCCCCGTGTGTGGTGAGAACCTCAACCACGTGGACTGCGGTCACGCAGAGCAACTCGAGCGCGAGGCCGAAGAGGAGCGTATCGCGAGCAGTCCCTTTGCCGCGTTGAAAGACCTCGACCTCTCGTAGCCATTTCGTTATTCGAAGCGAGTAAGGGGCGCCCCCCGAGGATCGAGTCCTCGGGGGGCGCCTTGGTGAAGTATGCACTTAGCAGTTAGTGTGCGGCAATATAGTCAGTAACTGCCTTATAGTAATTGTAGAGGGCGCACATGGCCTCATGGCCATGGTTCGAGGCAAAGGCTTCGCTGTTGAGTACGGCATAGGCGTAGCCCAATGGAGTTGCATTGATTTCGAAGTAAGGTTCATCCGCTTCGTTTTTTGTCTGACCGTATACACTGATTGGTTTGTCGAGATTCTGTGCACGTATGCCATCAACGCGAATGCGATAGCGACTACCCACGAGTTCTGGCTCGTACGCGCCGAATTGAATCATCCCACTGGCGTATTTACCCAGTTCCAATCGCTCAAATTCGGCATCTTCATTGGTGGTGAGCATCAGGTCGAGAGTAGTCTCGGAGTCGAGACTGAGCGTTGCTGTCACTTTGGTGACGTCCGATGAGTACAGTTGCTTGCGCAACTGATATTGAGGGTATTGAGCCAATGGCTGTAGCACGTCATCCTTGTTGTAATCCCGAGTGAATACGGTCGTCACTGCGGTGTAGTCGCTGCCCAGGGACCATTTGTTTGTCTGCGAGAGGAACTGCTGCACGTGATAGCCGTAGTCGGCCAGCGCTTGCGCCAAGCCAAGGTCGGTGCCGGTGATTCCTTTGGCAATCCAGGCATTGATGTAGTTCTCCACCGTGATGCCTTCCTTTGTGATGGCTTTGTCCTCGCCATTCAGGCTGTAGTGGAAGGTAGCCGTCACGTTCTGGGCCATCTCGATGGAGGAAAGGGGCAGCGTGAAGCCATAGTACGTACCGGTGTTGACATCGCGGAAGTTGGGGTCGCGGGACACCTTGACCGTGCGTCCCCTACGATTGCCGTCTACCGTGAACTCCACGTAGCTGTCATCGTAGTTCGCGCCCTCGACCTCGGGCAGGTTCAGGAAGACGTTGAGGCCGATCTGCCCCGTGAGCGTGACACCGTAGGTCTTGAACTCGGGCTCGGTGGCGGGATCTCCGTATACGGCGGTGACGTTTACGTTGTCCGTGGCGACGATGGTCTCGCCTATCTCCATAAACTTGGCCTCACCATTGGCGACCTGTACGAGCCAATAGACGAAGTCCTTACCCGCTGGGGCCGTGAAACCACATTTGGGCAGGGTGTAAGATTCGTCCTTACCGACATATACGGGATCCATGCTGCCGGTGCCACCCTCGCTCGTTTTGAAGTTGATGTCCACACGCTCGATGTGGCATGCTTTGCATGCCTTGTCGTTGTCATCCCAGTCGTGTACGGCCGTGACACGAGTCTGGACCATATTTCCGCCATTCTTTGGAAGACTGGCAGCCTTGCCGTTTATCGTTATCTGCGTGCTTTCGTCAAAGACATAGCCGAACTTTTCGTCCAAGCCGATGGACGCCGTGTATTCGGTTCCGCCTTCGATTGTTCCTACGAAGACCGGAGAATAATACGGGCTGTCGCTAGGCTCCACCCAACGGGCTCCCATGCACACCGCCGTGTCATCGATAATGTTTACGATTGGACCGTTGGTTTGGCTTGATCCGCCGTTCTCGCTAGAGGTCATGGAGACCTCGGTGCCGCAGACTGGGCTTTCGACGGTGACGTTGACCTCGGGTACGGTTTGGGTCCAGATAAGGAAAAGGTTCAGCTCATTGGGCATCGGTGTGGACGTGGTGCCCGAGTACCCCATGCCCTCCTGCCATTCCTGATAGGTGCTGTAGTCTTTGCTCAGGGTGAGCAGGTACTCGTTGCTCCACCTTTCGATGCCCACGCTCCCTAGAACATCTTGCAGCTTATTAATTGCACTGTTGCGCGATTGCGCCTTGAGGACCGTGAAGCTTACGACATCGTCTTCGGCCGTTGCGACATAGTTGGCATCGTTCGCGTTCAATGCAGTGGCGATTTCTTGCGCCAGCTGCTCGTGGCCGTCATCAAGCGTGATGGTGGCGGGCACGCGGGTTAGGTCCTGCCTGAAGACTGCCTTGATGTTGTGGTCCCCGGCCATTGTGAACTGGTGGCCATCGCTGACTTCCGTGTCGTCGACGTAGAGCTTATCGGCCGCGAAGCCATCTTCCGTCCTCATGGACACAGTGATTTCGCAATCGTCGGAGCGGAACATGCTCTTATTACTGCTCCAATTATTATTGCTCCAATAATTCACGCTCTCGCCGTAATCGTCGGAATACTCGAGCCAGATCGAGCCGCCGTTCAAATCATCAATCACAGCACCGTTCGCATCTCGAGTTTCGAGAGTGAAGTCTAGCCCATGGAAAGTCTTCGGGGATGACTGTCCGGTTGCGATGATGCTGCCTTCTCCGTCAAATGCTTTCACGTTTATGGCGTAGGAGCCCGGGCCATACTGATTCATGATCTCGTCGAAATAGAAGCTCGTGCTGTAGTAATCAAGTGTTTTCCACTCAGACACTTCTTGGGGATTGCCATCAACGATGCGAAGCGCCTGAGCCTCATAGTGTCCAGCCGCATGTTGTTCATCAGGCCTGACTCCTTCGACCCAATCCCATCCGATAGTGGGCTCGCTCCTATACCACGAGAAGTTGATTCCCTTTGCCTGCGCCGTGAATGTCGCGCTGACAGTTACCGCGCTCTCGGGCATGGTGAAGGTGTCGTAAGCGTCTATGGGCACGTCGGAGCCATCGGCGCTCTTAACGACGTACGATTCGAGCTCGAAGCCCGGATCAGGCTCCGCGTGTAAGGTCACGGCCTCGCCATTGAGAGCCTTATTCTTGTCGGCGGTCACTTGGCCATTGGTGGTGGTGTCGCACTTGATGTCGTAGGGGGTGCCGAGGAAAACCTCTTCAGTCCATCGGCCGAGGGCCACACGTTGGTCCGGGCGGCTGCTGACGAAGTTTGAGATGCTGCCGTTGTTTGAAAGGCCAGACGTAATCATGTCCGATGACTGAGATTCGTTGTTAGAGCCGACAGCTATTTGTACGTTCTTGTCGAGCGGTCCGGTCAGCGAGATCTTGCGCGAGCTAGTGCCAATTATATAGACGTCTTCGTTGATGTTATCGCCCGTTACACGGTTGTTTTCGAAGTAGGGATTGCCCGACAGCTCGAATGTCGGCCCGTTGTGCACAATTGCTCCGTAGGATTGCGCTCTGTTGTTGATGAACTTGCCGCCCCTGATGATGAGCGTTCCTTCGTTGTAGATAGCACCAGCACCACTGACGCCGCCTATGTTGTCGCGTATCGTGCCGCCCTCGATGGTGAGCGTGCCATCGTTGTAGATCGCGCCAGCGCCATTTATGTCGGAGGTTGCGTTCTTATGTATCGTGCCGCCTTCAATGGTGAGCGTGCCGCTGTTGTAGATCGCGCCGTAGCCATAAGTGCTCTTGCCCCCGGTGATCGATCCGGTCTGGCCTTCACTTCTGTCGATGATGGTGAGTGTGCCGTTGTTTTTGATGATGCTGGGTTTTTGGGTTTCACCCGTGTAGATGCCGGACATGTTGCGGTTGATCGTATGGCCGGCAAGGTCGAGCGTGATTTCTCTACCCTCAGAAACTTCTAGGTACGGTGACAGTTCGGTCTCTCCATCGTATCCATCACCGTATGTGATGTCATTCTTGAGCATGATTTCAGGATGGCCTTCTTCCTTGAACGCGTTCTCGAGCTCCTGCCAGTCGCCGACTTCTTCGAAGCCCGCCTGTGCGGTCAGGATTTCTTCCTCTGTAGGCGCTTCAATCGACTCCGCAAGCGCACGAGGCGCATCGATGCCCAGCAGCTGCAGTGACAGTATCGCGCTGAACAGCAGCGATAGGGCTCTTCGAGGTCCTCCGGTACCCTTGATCATAAGGCACCACTTCCTCTCTCTTTTCAGAAGAAAAACAGATACATATACAATATCACATATGGTGGCGTGATATGCATAGGCGCAGGTTTTTTATTCAGCCCCAAACCGTCACAAACCGACAGTCGCGCATGGGCCAGCATTGGACGGTTCTATTCCGCAACGTAACGAATGTTCGAGTCGCAGAGGGGTCCGTCCGTCCGGCTCCGAGGGGCGTTCCATGGGATTGACGTTGCCGTGGCAGGCGTTCCATGGGATTGACGTTGCCGTGGCAGGCGTTCCATGGGATTGACGTTGCCGTGGCAAGCTTTCCATGGATTTGACGTTGGTGTGGTTTTTTGCGCCCTGATTGACGTTGGCGTGGCGATTCTTGCCACGGGAACGCAAATCTCGCGGAATCCCGCCACGCGAACGTCAATCTCGAGGAATGCGGGCCACAGGAACGCAAAACCGAGGGAATCCCGCCACGCGAACGACAATCCCGAGGAGCGCCGCCACGTCAACGCAAAACCCAAAGAACGCGACACATGGACGCTAGCCGCGCCGGTGGTCCGGGAATGCCAAAAGCAAGACCTCCACCCACAGGTTTTGGGCTTGACCCGTTTTTACGCAGGTGTATGAGGCAGTCCACGTCCACTCGCATCTCAGTTATCCGTGCTACTCTGAGAACAGCCCCGAATCTGCAAGATACCAAGCTGCGTTTGCCGTTCGCACACACAATGTTTATTTCACCCGACAATTGAGGGCTGAGATGGTTTTTTGCATGGGGACGCGCTAGATGTGGTATAGTGTCTGCTCACGTGCGTTTGGCAAGACCGCCTGCCGTTCGGTGGGCGCGCAAGGACAAGAGAGGTTTACGATGGCAGTTCCCAAGCAAAAGAAGGGCCGTGGCGCAACGCATACCCGTCGCTCGGCCAACAGCAAGCTTGCTACCCCCGCTCGCTCCGAGTGCCCGCGCTGCGGCGCTCCGAAGCTTCCACATCACGTGTGCCCGAGCTGTGGGTACTACAAGGATCGCGAGATTCTGGTTGTCGAGTAGCGAGTCGAAGCAGTTCGCTGTGAGGTCGGTCTCTTTTTTGGGATCGGCCTTTCTTTATATAGAAGGTTGGAGGAGTTCTAAATGACGTGCGTATGTGTAGATGCGATGGGTGGGGACGAGCGTCCTGAGCTTGTATGCGAGGGCATCGCCCTTGCCCTCGAACGTGATGGCGACCTCAGTGTGCTCGTAACGGGCACCGATGAGGTGGTCACACCGTTCTGTGAGTCCCACGAACGAGCGACGGCGCTTGTGGCATCCGAGGTCATAGCCATGGACGAGCATCCGGCGGAAGCCGTACGGAAGAAGAAGGACTCCAGCATCGTCCGTGGTTGTGCTGCGGTGCGGGCGGGAGAGGCCGAGGCGTTCTTTTCCGCAGGCTCGACTGGTGCGGTCTTTGCGGCGGCAACTATGGGGGTCGGGCGCATTCGAGGCATCAAACGACCGGCGCTCGCCTCGCCGCTTCCGGGTCTCAATGGCCACCAGACGGTCTTCCTCGACCTTGGGGCCAATGCTGACGTACGTCCTGAGTCCATCGTGCAGTTTGCCCTGATGGGTTCTGCCTATGCGCGCACGGTACTCGGCGTGGAGTCGCCTAAGGTTGGCCTCTTGTCCAACGGCGAGGAGGAGACTAAGGGGTCCGAGCTTGCACTGAGCTATCATCGCGCATTGGCGGAGGCAGACTGTGGCTTCGTGGGCAACGCCGAGGGTTCTGATCTGTTGCTCGGTGACTTCGACGTTATCGTGACGGATGGCTTCACGGGCAACGTCGCGCTAAAGACGCTCGAGGGGACGGCAAAGTACATCCTCGCGAATCTCAAAGCGCAGATTGCGAACTCAACGCGTGGCAAGGCCGGCGCCCTTCTGCTCAAACCGGCCCTCAAGGAGCTCAAAGATGACCTCTCGGGCGATGCCTACGGCGGTGCGGTGCTGCTCGGCACCAAGGCGCCCGTCTTTATCGGCCACGGCGCGACGAGCGTCACGGCGATTGCGTCGGGCACTGCCGCCGCTGCAGGTGCCGTGCGTAGTGGTCTCGTGGACAGGATTGCGGCCGGCCTCGCCGAGTAGGGACAGGGGGGCGGACAAGGGGGACGGGGGCGTTTGTCCCGCCTCGCGGGACAAACGCCCCCGTCCCCCCTGTTCGCCCCAAGTGGGCTATACTGGTACGACCAATGCAAAGAGAGACCCCGCGTCACGTGGATGCGGGCTAGCGATGAGGAGTTACACATGGATCGCACGGAGATTCGCGCCAAGGTGATAGACCTTGTTTCAGAGACGCTCGAGTGTGAGGCCGATGCGCTTACAGACGACGCGCGCTACGAAGACTTGGGTGCAGACTCGTTCGACCTGCTCGAGCTCGTAACGGCCTTCGAGGATGAGTTCGGCTTCACGATGGATGATGACGCGCTTGCCAACATCGAGACCATTGGAGACTCGATCGAGGCGATTGTCGGCGCAAAGTGAAAGCTCGCGAGCGTGTAAGCGAGGCCGCTCGTATTTGCGGCCACGAATTCAAAGACAAAGACTTGGTGATAGCAGCCCTGACTCATCCCTCAGCTGCCGAGAACCTTCCCGTGACGGCGTCCTACGAGCGTCTGGAGTTCTTGGGCGACTCGGTGTTGGGTACCTTGGTGGCGCGTTCGCTCTACGCACGGTTTCCCCGTATGGACGAGGGCGGGCTTACCCGCATAAAGACGGCGCTCATCTCGGGCAAGACGCTGGCGAAGGTCGCTGATGGCCTGGGAGTGGCACCGCTCATCAAATTTGGCATCTCGGAGCTTGGGACAGGCACGCGTGGCATGAAGAAGGCCCTCGAGGACGTCTACGAGGCCTTGGTCGGCGCGCTCTATCTGGACGGAGGCGCAGAGGTCGCTGCCGATTTCGTAGAGCGCACGCTCATGCCGCTCATGCAGCCCGAGCTGGCCAAGCACCCGCTCTCGTCGAAGTCGCGCCTGCAGGAGGTAATCCAACGCGACTATCACTGCGGACCGGAATACGCGATCGTGGGCGAGGAGGGACCAGCCCATACGCCTACGTTTACGGCCATCGCCAAGGTGGAGGGAAGGCGTGTCGGTCGGGGACAGGGCCACACAAAGAAAGAGGCGGAAGGTGCGGCTGCGCTCGACGCCATGAGAAACATGGGCTATACGCTCGACGAGGAAGAGTCGGCATGCGAGGAGCAGGGTGACGACTGATGTACCTCAAGTCCCTCACGCTGCGCGGCTTCAAGTCCTTTGCCGACAAGACGACGATGCTCTTTGACCCAGGTCTCACGGTGGTCGTCGGTCCGAATGGCTCGGGCAAGTCAAACATCTCAGATGCGATTCTGTGGGTCCTTGGCGAGCAGAGCGCAAAGATGCTGCGTGGCCAGGCAATGGAGGACGTCATTTTCTCGGGTTCCTCGGCGCGCAACGCCGTGAGCATGGCTGAGGTCACGCTCGTCCTTGACAACACTGATGGTACCCTGCCCATCGACTACACGGAGGTTGCCGTCACGAGGCGCATGTACCGCTCGGGCGAATCGGAGTACCTTATCAATGGCACTTCGAGTCGCCTGATGGACGTTACCGACATCCTGCATGACTCGGGACTCGGTCGCGAGATGCACTCGATCATCAGCCAGGGCAACCTCGACTCGATTCTTTCGAGCCGTCCCGAGGATCGCCGTGAACTCATCGAGGAGGCAGCGGGCATTTCCAAGCATCGCCGCCGCAAGGCGCGCTCTGAGCGCAAGCTAAAGAGCATGGATGACAACCTCACCCGCGCCAAAGACGTGAGTCGAGAGATACATCGTCAGCTTCGCCCTCTCGAGCGACAGGTCGGCAAGGCGCGTCAAGCACGAGAGATTCAAGACCGCCTGAGGGAGCTCAGTCTCTCGCTTGCGGTGGATGACCTTCGCAAGCTGCAGGAGCGTCATGGTGCCCTGAGCTCACGCTCGCGCGAGGCTGAGGCGAACGCGTCAGTCTGCAAGCTCCGTTTGGGGGAACGTACGAAGGAGCTAGAGCGCTACCAGAGCCTGCTCGAAGAGAAGGGCATCTTTGTCGGTGACCTCGGTGCTCAGCGCACGCGCCTACAGGATCAGCTTGGACGGCTTGAGGCCGACGAGCGGCTGCTGCGGGAGAAGGCGCGCAACATGCGGGCACGAATCGCCGACCTCGAGGCTGGTGCTGCCAGTTCGCGGCGCGATACGAAGCACGCGCGAGAGGAGCTTGATTCGACCAATCGCGAGTTGGGAGAGGCCCGGGCGACGTGGGACGAGCTCAAGCGGCAGGTGGACGAACTCATGCCCGTCCTGCGAGAGGCCAAAGGCCAGCGCAAGGAGCAGGGTCGTCAGCTCGCAGAAGCCCAGGCGGAGCAGCGGGCCGCACAGCGTACGGCCGACCAAGAAACCCTGGCCCATGCGAAGCTGCGCGATCAAGTAAGTAACGCCGAGGTCGAGGATGGCCTCTTTGCCCGACGACTGCGCGAGCTTGAGGAGCAGGAGAAAACCTGCGAGGATCGTCTTCGCGAGCGCCAGGACAGGCACAACGAACTTGCCGAGGCGCTTGAGGAAGCGCGTCGCGCTATGGAGACCTCAGCCGCCGAGGAGCGGCGGCTCGGTGACGTCCTTCGCACGGCTCGCAACGATCAGCGGACAGCACGCGAAGAGCTCGAGGGACAGCGGGCGTCGCTTGCGGCTCTTCAGAAGGTAGATCGGCAGGCGGAGCAGACGAGTCCGCTCGTCAAGGCGGTGCTCGATGACAAGGCGGTGGCATTGGCTGTGGAATGCCGACTGGCAGATCTCGTGGAGGCGCCACAGGACTTGGAAGACGTCATAGAGCGGCTCTTTGGCGATGACCTCGCGAGTCTCATCGTGCGTAGCGCGAGTGACGTGGAACGCGTGGTGGCCTCGGCCAAGCGTGCTCGCAGCGCGAGTGGCACCGTCACGCTCATCGCTCGCGATGCGGCCTGCCCCCAGCGGTTTTCTGACAATCCAGACGAGCTTCCGGGCAATGCGCTGATGGAGCGTATCGTCGTAAACGACAAGGACGAGGACCTCGCACAGGCGCTCATGGGGGCCGTTCGCGTGGTGCCAACGGTCTCAGACGCATTGCGCGGCCATGTCGAGTCACCGACGTACACCTACGTGGCCCGTGACGGCTCGCATGTGTTGCCTGATGGAAGGGTCGTGGTCGGTGAGCGTGCGGGAGCGGAGCGCGGTGCACTCGAACGCAAGCGCTCCATCCGCAACCTGCGTGACTCCTTGCCTGAGCTTGAGAGCCGACACAAGCAGGCAGACGAGCGAGTGGCCGCTTACGAGCGCGACTTGGCTGCCGTGCGTGAAGCCGCTGCGCGTGCTCGCCAGGAGCGTGCGCGCGTCTCGGGCGAGATTTCCTCCATCGAGGCGGAGACGAAGCGCCTTGCCTCGCAGCTCAAGTCGGCG
>CACXDP010000351.1 GCA_902766445.1 uncultured Coriobacteriaceae bacterium | reverse complement strand
GGCTTCGCTTCATCGTGTGTCCTTGTCCTTGGTTGCCGTGCTGCTTTGCTAGATGTAGAGGATGAATTTCTTTTGGGCATATCGAAACACCGCGAAGCCAATTCCGAGCGAGATGAGTGCAAAACCTAGGCAAATGATGTTGAGCCTGAGCGTTGGTATTCGCTGATAGAGCAACGCCTCTCGGACGTAGGCGACATAGTGAAACATCGGATTGAATCGCTCGACCTTCATCATCCAGTCAGGCAGAATCTCTGCGGGATAAAAGAGCGGCGTGGCGTAGGTCCAAGCGGTAAGCACGACGCCCCAGAGGTGCATGACATCACGGAAGAAGACCGAGAGCGCACTGAGCAGAAGCGAGAGCCCACTACAAAAGAGCGTGATGTATATGAGGAACAAGGGCAGCACGACAACCGTCCAGGTCGGATACACACGCACGAAAAGCATCACCACGAGTACCGCTACAAGCGAAAAGACGAAGTTGACGACTGCGAAGAGTACCTTCTCCACCGGGAATACCCAGCGTGAGACCTTGACCTTCTTGAGCAGAGACGCAGCGCCTATGATCGAGCCCATCCCCTGGCTCGTCGCATCGCTCATCAGCGCGAAGGTGACGTTGCCGAGGATGATGTAGAGCGGATAGCTCGGGATGTTGTCAGAGGAGAACTTCATGAGCGTGGAGAACACGGCCGCCATGACTGCCATCATGAGCAGCGGGTTGAGCACGCTCCAAGCCACGCCGAGTGCGGAACGTCGATACTTGAGCTTGAAGTCGCGCGTGACGAGCTGCGAGAGGATGTAGAGAGCCTTCGTGCGGTCGGGATACCATGCGTCGAGCTCGCTTGTCTCTGCCTGTAGTACGGTGTCTGCCACGCCAATCCCTCCCAAGCCGCCTTAGTTTTCACGATGGTACGCCAGCGCCGCAATTTATGTCAAATCAACCTGCTCTCGAGATAAGAAAACCCCGCAAGCAAAACCTGCGGGACCGACTTCTCCAAGAACGCCTATGCCCATGCCGAGCAGACCGACACGCTACTCATCACTTCCAAGAAGCGATTCCGAACGAGGTCCTTAACGACAACAAAATGAGCAGCCAAGACGCCTGGATTTCGCGCGACGCGCCATCGCGCTGCACTTCTATGCGACCAAGAGGGTGTCTCTGGGCTACTGCGCACAGATCGCAGGAATGTACTGCGTAAGATGCAGCGCTCTATGAAGGGCTGATGCCCATGCCAAGAAAGCGAGTATGGCTGTTTATCGTTGAGGGAGAGACCGACAAAAGGCGATTAGCCTTTCGATAGAGAAGCTTGTCGAAAGCGACACGATCGAGTTCGATGTATTCCGCTCTGCCATCTTTGGTGCGACCCAGTACTGGGCTGACACCGATTCGGTCATGAGGATCAAAGACATATTGCTCCTAGGGACACTTGTCCTGCTTCCTCACTCTATCTTCGAACTGATGCTGGGCTCTTTGAACGTCACGAAACACAAACATGAGCTCGTCCTTAGCGCCGGGATCCGCACCTTGAGGAGCGCTCGACCATGTGGGATGTTTGGCTGGCACAGTCTGCCCAATTACGCACAACGCAATCCGGTGTGCGTAATTGGGCATGTACAGCGCTGGGCCAACTGGCCTTTCTCGAGGAACTGCGCACAACGCAATCCGGTGTGCGTAGTTTCTCGTCGGCATGCGGACGCGCAAGACCTGGGCGAGAAATCGATGCGTATCGTGCTTGCTCTGCGAGAGGGTCTGCCCGCTTGGCCGTTGCCTTCTCGGTGACGTGCTCCACCACGCCGAGTGCGACGCCGATCATCACGATCGTGGCGGCGAGGTCAAGGAGCGCCCGGAGGAGCGCTTTGGCGTCGACCGCCATGAGTCGGTTGTGGCCGCCCAGGTTAATCGCGCCCTCGCCGTACTTGTCTTTGAGCTTGCCGCCATCCGTTCTGGCTGCGGGCGGCGTGGAGCCTCCGTCCTGCGGTGCGGGCGTCCCCGCCCCGTTGTCCTCGGCTCGTTGGCGGGCTGGTTCTCGTCCTGCCTGCTCATGCCGTCGCCCTTCTCGGGCGTTTGTCTGCGCGGTTATCTCCGCGGTTCTGGGTGGTCCTTCTTTGCTTTACTGCGTTGCGCAACGACTAAGCTATAGCGCCGTCCGGGAGGTCGTAGTTGCCCAGCTTGCTCATGTCCTGCGGCTGTCCCGACTCTATGCAGTCGATGATCTCCTGGCGGTGCGGCTCCAACTCGTCGTCCCATTCGACACAAAAGAACGCGCCAAACGTCTGCCTGTACAAGCGGTGGATTGCACCTATGCCCATGCTGTCATAGTCGTGTTTCATTATTGCATCGCCTCCATCATCTCCTCCATTATAGCCGTCTCGTCTGGGAAGAGCTCGCGTATCAAGACGGCCTCCCTCGGGTTCGTCACTAGCGCCGCGCTGTAGTCGGCCCATGCCTCTAGCACAGGTGGAGTCGTTCCAATATGGTTCCTCATCCGTGACTTCCACACCGTCCTTGATGACCTTGACGTTCTTGGATGGGTGACGGTAATTAATCCGCTGCTTTCCTTCGCTCGAAACATTTCGCTATTCATACCGACGCGACGAGAAAGGTCGCTGATGGTGGGTGCCAACATTGGAAAGAGCGGCAACACAATCAGCGCGTGGGAAGTTGGCAGAGCAACCGGACGCCGACTAGTTGGTGGAGCTCTGCAAACTTTTGGAGCGCGCATAGCAGACTTCTATGGCGAGGAGAGGATGAGCCGCGCTACCGATGAGCAGATCATCTCCCTGTTCGTCTTGCGCGTCATAGTCACCGAGGACAGCAGACGACACGTGATCCTGATGGTTGACGAGGAGGAGCCACCGGACGGCCTTGCCTAGTGGGTGGAGTTTCGTTCAGACTCCAACCAGCCAGAAAATTTCTCATAGGTCAGAGCATATGCAGCTCTGGCCTGTTTTGTTATGCCCACCACGATGTCCACCAAAAAGTCACGTGATCCTGAGGCACGCGCGTCTGCCAGCTCCGCCACGCCCGATGTGGTAGAATACTCATCGAATGGTAATTCCTACCGGGGGACAGGCCACCGGTGTCTGGGTTTCCTTCTTTAGTGCCTACAAATTCACTTATTATCTCTTCGCCGATGCATAAACAGGAATTCTTTTGTGTGCGCGCAATCACCCTTGCTGAAAGTCGTGAGCACCCACTTGGTCATCTCCTCAATGGTGGCCCCGCTCTCCGTGGCGAATATTGAGAGTTTTGACGTATCCTTGCCAAGTGTTCCGAAGAATTGCTTGCGAATCGTGTGATCGCCGTTCCATCCCTCCGGAATCTTGAACTCCCGTACGTCGCCATTCAACAGCGCGTCAGGCGTTTAATTCCGATGCGGTCGGTCTCCTTGATGAACCTGACGTTGAGGTCGTTGCAAAGGAGCGCAGTTTCCACGTCTCGCTCCTTCTTGAGTGGCTATGCACCTGGCTCCTTCGAGCGATAGCAGTCTACCCAATTACGCACAACGCAATTCGGTGTGCGTAATTAGGCATGTGCGGTACTGGGCCAACTGGCCTATCTCGAGGAACTGCGCACAATGAGAGACGGTGTGCGTAGTTTCTCGTCGGTCGCAGCAATCTACCAGCTCCTCCCCCATGAGCCTCAGCACCTCAGATAACGCGTCATCCGTGGGCATCCCATCAGCTGTGGATATGCCGCGCGTGGTGCGCACGCGAGGGAAAGCGAGATCGTTGAGGAGTACTGCGACTATGCCGTGAGCGGCACAACCGACGAGCGCTAGGAGTTCCAACGCATGGTGAGCGCCGTCGGCGAGGCCGTGCTATATGAGGGTGTCTTGGTTCTGACTCTCAACTGCTCAGAATGATTTGGACCCTCCCCGACCATAGCCGAAGAGGGTCCAAAGGAATTTTCTGGCTCCCCAGGCTGGATTCGAACCAGCGACATACGGATTAACAGTCCGCTGCGCTACCACTGCGCCACTGGGGAAGGTAGGTGCTCCTTCGCACAAGTAAATATTATACAGAAGCCGAAACGCAATGCAAGAACTTTTTTTGGAATTCTTTTTTACTCGCACTCGTTCGCGGCACGGCGACGCTCGTAGGAAACCACCGCCATGGTACCCAGTCCGAGCGCAAATCCTGCGGCTCCCGCACCCGCTCCTACAAACGCCGG
This sequence comes from uncultured Coriobacteriaceae bacterium, assembly GCA_902766445.1. Classification (GTDB taxonomy): domain Bacteria; phylum Actinomycetota; class Coriobacteriia; order Coriobacteriales; family Atopobiaceae; genus RUG440. Next base: position 2,495 of record CACXDP010000351.1, on the reverse strand, counting down.
TGCTGCATGTTTCTGTAACTTCTCTGCCTGCGGACGCTTCGCAATGTCCGTTGGCGTGAAGTATATCTCGGCAAGTTCTACCGCATCGGCGCAGTACTTCGCGCAGTTCTCCCATGGATCGACACCCTCCGGTGCCTTTGCGTTTGGGTCGGCAGCATCATAGTTGCCACTGAGGAGGTCACGACACATCAACGACCCGTTGCGCTCGATGAAAGCAGCTTCAAACTCTTTTACCGTATCTTCCACGCCGCCCTTGGCACCCGATTCCGAGCCTTGCGAGAAGCCATGCACGAGACCCAACGCCAACACCGTTGATGTGACAGCGCCGCACGAATCGCCATGATTCACGCCCATCCCAAGTCCAGACGATACTTTTATCGCAAACTCGTCTTCGATGCCCAACAACTGCGCCCAGTGTAGAAACACACACTGGGAGCAGTGGTAGCCATCGTCAAGCATGGACTGAAAAGCTGTGAGGCATTCCTGACGCGTCATGGATGCCTAGTCCTCCATGTAGTCTTTGAGCTTGCCGGAGCGACTGGGGTGGCGCAGCTTCACGAGGGTCTTGCTCTCGATCTGGCGGATGCGCTCACGCGTGACACCGAACTCGCGACCCACCTCTTCGAGCGTGCGTGGATGGCCGTCCTCGAGTCCAAAGCGGAACTTGATGACCTTACGCTCGCGGTCGGCTAGACCGTCAAGCACCTGCTCGAGTTGCTCGCGCAGCATGGAATCGCTTGCGGCCTCCGGGGGTGCCACGGCTGTGGAGTCCTCGATGAAGTCGCCGAGCTGAGAGTCCTCCTCCTCGCCGATAGGTGTCTCGAGGCTCACGGGCTCCTGGCTGATGCGCTGAATCTCGCGGACGCGCTCGGCGCTCATGCCCATCTCCTTGCCGATCTCCTCCGGGGTCGGGTCTCGACCGAGGTCCTGCAGGAGCTGGCGCTGCACGCGAACGAGCTTGTTGATCGTCTCGACCATGTGCACCGGGATGCGGATGGTACGGGCTTGGTCGGCGATGGCGCGCGTTATCGCCTGCCGAATCCACCAGGTGGCGTAGGTGGAGAACTTGAATCCCTTGGTGTAGTCGAACTTCTCCACCGCGCGGATGAGGCCGAGGTTGCCCTCCTGGATGAGGTCGAGGAAGAGCATGCCGCGACCGACGTAGCGCTTGGCGATGGAGACGACCAGGCGCAGGTTCGCGGAGATGAGCGCCTGCTTTGCCTCGAGACCCACTTGCTCCACGCGCATAAGGCGACGCATCTCGGCACGGGTGATCTCGATCTCGTCAGCCTCGGCGGCAGCGAGACGCTCCTCGGCCTCCACGCCAGCCTCAATCTTCATCGCAAGGTCGACTTCCTCGGCGGCGGTCAGCAGGTCGACCTTGCCAATCTCCTTGAGATACATGCGGACGGGATCTCCCGTGAGCATGACGGTGGAGCCGTCCTGACGACGGGAGCGAACGCGACTTGAGCGCTTCTTGGTCTTTGGTCTGGGGGCAGAGCGCAGGGCATCGTTGACGACCCGGACCTCGTTGGCCAGCTCGGCGCGTACCTCTTCGTCGTCTTCATCATCATCGACGAAAGCATCATCCTCGTCAACGAAGTCGTCGAGGGACCCCCCCATATCGACGTCGATTGCCTCCGAGCTTGCGGTCGTAATCTCAATCCCGCGCTCGCGAACGGCATCATAGAGCGCCGACAGCTCGTCACTGTCGACGTCGATTTCCTTTACCGCAATCTGTATGTCATCTTCCGTGAGAACCCCGCCGGAAGCCTTGGACTTGCTTGCGAGCTCGCCTACGACGCGCGTGAGCTCCTCTGTGAGGACGACACTGTCCTTGGACTTCTTCGTAGCCACAAACATCCTTTCGACGCAGAATCCATAAGATGTTACCCAAACTTAGTGATTGGTATTCCGAGAAAGACGCAATTGGAGGTCAGAGGCATGCTTTTGGAGTTCGGTTGCCTTGACGAAGAGCGCTTCCGGGTTGTTTTCGCCCGATCGCAAGCGTGCCTTGAGCTCGCGAATCTGCTGTTTGGTGGAGTAGAGCTCCACCGTGTCGAGAAGAAATCCCACCTTGCCCGCCAGCTCCATGGAGGAGTCGTAGGCGATTCTTCCCGATGCCAGTATTTGCGCGGCGTCAGGGACCACCGCTTCGGCCGCGCGCACAACCTCAGCCGGGGAAGATCCGGCGGGTGTTGCAAGCATGGCCCACGCCATTGTCTCGTCGCGCTCGTCTGCCCAAAGGAACGTCGCGATGCGGGTGCCATATGCTCGCAGCTCGTCCGGAGCTACTGCGATGAGCGCTAGAAGCTCGCGCTCGGCGCGAAGCTGGACGCGCTCGTCCGGGGTGAGTGGTACCTCGACGGTAAATCCCGGGCCTGGAGCCGTTTCGAACTCCTGCGGGGCCTGGATGCCATAGGCCTCAGCAGGAACGTAGTCGTCCGGGACCCAACCATCGTCTGTCGCAGCGTAGGAAGGCGAAGTCGGTTGCG
>CACXDP010000350.1 GCA_902766445.1 uncultured Coriobacteriaceae bacterium | reverse complement strand
GGTCGACCAAGGCTCCACGGTCACCTTCACCCTCCAGCGTACCGTTGAGCAGCAGCGCCAAGAGGATCTGAATCGCCAGCAGCAGGAGCTCGACAAACAGCGCCAGGAGCTCGATCAGCAGCGCCAGGATCAGGAGCGGCAGCAGCAGGAGCTCGATCAGCAGCGCCAGCAGCAGGAGCAGAAGCAGCAGGAACAGGTGACTGACCCCAAACAGGAGGTCATCCCGGATTACAGTGCCATCGCCACCGCGGTCTCGGCAAGCAACGTGAACGGAGCCCCGGAAGCAGTCGCCACCCTTGTAAGCCAGGATCCACCCGTATATCTGGTACATTTCGTCGTCGACAACCAGCTGTATGAGATCTCGGTCGATGGCTATACGGCCGAAGTCCTGAGCCAAGAAGTCACCCCCATAGAAGCCGACTAAAACAAACGGCCAGAGCTAAGCCGCCCCCTCCCGCTCGTGTCTTTGGCACGTGGGAGGGGGCAGTTTATACTGTTCGGGGATACTCGCCCTTTGACATAAGCGGTGCAAACAGTGTCGTATAGCCCTCGTTTGACCATTGTGTTTCCGTAGGCTACCTAGGCCAGATAACAGGCGTATCATGTGTCTTTTCTTGAAGAAAGGACCCAGCATGAGCTCCACGTTCGGCACGGCGCTGCGCGTGACGGTATTTGGACAATCACATTCCGAGGCGATCGGATGCGTCATCGAAGGCCTGCCCTCGGGCGTACGCATTGACCCAGAAGCGCTCGCCACCTTCATGGCTAGACGCGCTCCCGGGCGCAATCGCTGGTCCACGCCCCGCAAGGAAGCTGATGAGGTACACATCGTCTCTGGCCTCAACGAACGCGGAGAGACCAGCGGGACGCCCCTTGCCGCCCTCATCGCAAACACAAACGTCCGCTCGGGTGACTACGACGAGCTGCGTCGCATACCCAGGCCGGGTCACGCTGACTTCTCAGCACAGGCCAAGTGGCATGGGGCGCAGGACGTCCGTGGCGGCGGACACTTCTCCGCCCGACTCACCGCACCTCTCTGCGTGGCTGGAGGCATCGCGCTGCAGCTGCTTGCCCACCGTGGCGTTCGCATCGCCGCACACGTAGCGCAAATCGGCGACATACGCGACGTGCCCTTCGACGCTCTGCGCCTCAACCCACAGGCTCAGGCCCATCTCTCGGCACAGATCCAGTCTCTAGCGCAAGCACAGCCGACGGGCTTTCCCGCCATTAGCGCCGAAGCAAGCGAGCGGATGGCGGCCCGCATCGAAGAGGCCCGCAAACAAGGCGACTCCGTTGGCGGCATGGTGGAATGCGTGGCAACGAGTCTGCCAGCGGGCATCGGCGGACCTCGCTATGACGGCATCCAAGGCATCATCGCACGGATTGTCTTTGGCATTCCGGCCGTGAAGGGCCTCGAGTTTGGTGCCGGATTCGCGGTGGCGGGCATGCGCGGCTCCGCAAACAACGACCCCTTTGAGATGCGCGACGGCAAGCCCGTCCCCGTCACCAATAACGCGGGCGGAACGTTAGGCGGCATTTCGAGCGGCGCTCCGATCGTCTTTCGGATGGCGGTGAAGCCCACGCCGAGCATCGCGTCGGCACAGCGTTCGGTGGACCTTACGACCGGCCAGAACGCGACCCTCGAGGTACGAGGACGCCATGACCCCTGCGTCGCCCCACGCGCCGTGCCCATTGCCGAGGCCGCGATGGCGCTCGCATTGCTTGACGCCTGGCTCTCCTTCCCGCCCGCTCCCCCATCAGACGCGAACGATTGGTCCGACCATGCAGCAGCTCTCTGACATCCGACAGCAAATCAACCGCATCGACCAGGACATCACGCGTCTCTTCCTCGAGCGCATAGAGGTGTCTGAACAGGTCGCCGCATATAAGCGCGCCACGGGCAAACCCATCTACGACCGCGAGCGCGAGCGAGCTAACGTCGCAGCCGCTTGCTCTCGCGTACCTGTGGAGCTTGCAAGTTATGCCGGCACGCTTGAGACGGTCCTCATGGAAGCCTCACGTGCAGTACAGCACAAAACCCTTGGACGTCAGGGCAACCTCGCGACCTCCGTACGTGACGCGGTCGCCCACGCACCAGCCACGTTCCCCGCCCATGCACACGTGGCCTGCCAAGGCGTAGAGGGTGCCTACCAGCAAATCGCCACCGAGCGCATCGTTCGCCGACCCACCATCTCCTATTTCGACAGCTTCGAGGGTGTCTTTCAGGCCGTTGAGCAGGGCTTCGCGGACTTCGGTGTGCTGCCCATCGAGAACTCAACCGCTGGGTCGGTCAACCATGTGTATGACCTCATGATGCGCCACAGCTTCCATATCGTGCGCAGCTGCAGGCTCAAAATCGATCACAACCTGCTCGTACGCCCCGGCACGCGCAAGGAAGACGTGCAGGTGGTCTACAGCCACCAGCAGGCCATCAACCAGTGCGCCGACTACATCGCCTCGATACCGAGATGCCGCGTTCACGTCTGCGAAAACACGGCCCGAGCGGCTGAGCACGTGGCGAACTCGTCCGACCCGGGTGTGGCCGCCCTCGCCTCGCGTGCCTGCGCTGACCTCTATGGCTTGGAGATTGCCGAAGCAAGCGTGCAGGACAACCAGAACAACTACACCCGCTTCGCCTGCATCGCCAAGGACCTCACGATCTATCCCGGTGCCGACCGCAGCTCTCTCATGGTCGTCGTCAACCATGAGCCCGGCGCTCTCTACAATGTGCTCGCCCGCTTCTACGCGCTCGACATCAACCTCATCAAGCTCGAGAGCCGCCCTATTCCCGACCGCGACTTCGAGTTCATGTTTTATTTCGATATCGAATGTCCCGCCGCATCTGACGAGTTCTGTGCGCTGCTTGATTCGCTCTCAGAGACTTGCGAGGACCTACGTTACCTCGGCTCGTACACGGAGGTTGTGTGATGACCATGCCCGCGTCCACCGACAACAGTCCCTTCGGTCTCCTGGGTCGCACACTTGGCCACAGCTGGTCGCCACGCATACACGCAACCTTTGGGAGTACCCCCTATGCACTCTTTGAGCGGGAACCCGAGGAAGTGGCGGACTTCGTTGCCCACGGCAACTGGCAAGGCATCAACGTGACCATCCCTTACAAGCGCGTCGCGGCCGAGCTTGCCGACGAGACCTCGGAGCGTGTCGCTCGTCTCGGAGTGTCAAACACGCTCGTTCGCCGCGCTGATGGCAAGATCTTTGCCGACAATACCGACGTACTCGGATTTGCATGGATGCTTGAGCGCTTCTTGCGCGAGAAGGCACAGCTTCCCACCGATGTTCTCCGAGGAAGGAAAGCCCTTGTTCTCGGTTCGGGCGGAGCCTGCCAAGCGGTGCGTGCCGCCCTCGAAGACGTGGGCTGTCACGTTGTCGTTATCTCGCGCACGGGCGACGAGACCTACGCCACGCTCACCGACCGCCACGCCGACGCGGTGCTCCTCGTCAACACCACGCCTGTCGGGATGTATCCGCACTGCCCCGCCTCCCCCATCAGCGAAGAAGCGATCGCGGGTCTCACGAAGCTCGTGGGCGTGCTCGATGTGGTATACAACCCAGAGCGCACGGGACTCTGCATGGCCGCCGAGCGTATGGGGCTGCCCTGTGAGTCGGGCCTCGCCATGCTCGTGTCGCAGGCGTTCTTTGCCAGCCAGCTCTTTCAGGGACGTGACCTCGATGAAAGCCTGGTGCAACAGGTCGAGAATGACATCCGCCGCCAGACGCGCAACATCATCCTCATCGGCATGCCAGGTGGCGGAAAGACGACCGCGGGACGCAGACTCGCCCGCCTGATTGGTCGCCCCTTCGTCGACCTGGACGACTCCTTCACCGTCGACCACGGCCTGAGTCCCGCCGAATGCATTCGCACTCAGGGAGAGCAGGCGTTCCGGAAGCTCGAGACCCAAACTGCCCAAATCGCCGCCTCGCGCAGCAGTCTCGTGATTGCCTGCGGCGGTGGCATCGTTACCCAGCCGAGGAATTATCCCATCCTCCACCAGAACGGCACCATCGTGATGCTCGACCGTCCGCTTGACGAGCTCATGAAATCAGAGACGGGTGACCGTCCCCTCTCTCAGTCCAAAGGCGTCAAGCGACTCGCCGAGGAACGCATGCCCCTCTACCGTTCTTGGGCCGACATCGTGCTTCCCTGCACCGGATCTGCTGCAGGTGATGCACAGGCTCTGCAAGAGTTACTACAGCTCTAGATAACTATCCAGACAGGCCTCCCCCGCCTACAGACAGCTGGACGGCGTTCGCCGAAATGAACGCATACGCACAGAACAAAGTGTATGTTATGGATATAATTTACGTCAACTACTTATATATCAGATTCTTTTAATATGCGAGAGATTGGCGGGGAGGGCACTGTCGTGGATGACATAGCGGAGGCAGTGCTCGCGGCTATTGGTGGTCGGGAGAACGTACTAACGAATACCGTCTGCATGACCCGTCTGCGCGTTACGCTCAAAAACCCACAGGATGTGGATTACGAGGCGCTCAACAACGTGTCAAGCGTTCTCGGAACGGCTACCCGCGGCGCCAACGGCCTTGAGGTCGTGTTTGGGCCGCGTGTCATCGAGAGCGTGTACCGTGCATTCCTAGCACTGACCGGCATCAAGGCTGGCACAGATGCCCTCTTTCCCATGTCGAGGCAGGATTCCAATTTCAAGGTACAGATAAACACCAGGTCTCGTGCCGCATCCCCTTCATGCAGCGAGCAGCGCAACGAGTGGGGATCAAACCATCTGGACCAGAGTGATATCGACACTCTCAAGGACCTCTTTGCGGAAGACGACTCCGAGGAGGAAGAACAGACTCAGACGGAGCACTCAGAGGAGTCGGAGAGCTCAGAGCAATACAACCTTTTAGTGATAAATGGCCCGAACGTGAACATGATCGGGCTCGGCGCTATGCGCGATCTCGAGATAAGCGACTTCTCGGCAATTCTTGAACTCTGCAAAGAGACCGCGCGTGAGGTTGGGTTCTCGCGTTGCGTATGCCTGCAGTCAAACCATGAGGGCGATTTGGTGGATTGGGTGCAGGACGCATGGGGTAGTTATGATGCTATTCTTATCAACCCAACTTCCTACGGTTCCACCTCCGCTACTCTGCGCGAGGCAATTCGCAGCGTGGACATCCCCACCGTTCTCGTTGGCCTTGACAACGACAACCGTCCGTCTTGCCTGGAAGACGTCTGCGAAGACTGCATTACAGACAAAGGCATAGAGGGCTATGCCTTTGGGATCCGCACTCTCGCGCAGCTTTGTATGTGGTGAAGAAGCACTACGCTCGAACTGCCTTCCCTTGCGGCCCGAGCGCGGCGTCGAAGTATTTGTTCGACAGTGGTCTACAGCTTGCGGCAGTACCAGATGCTGCCCTCGGTGACGAGCACATCCACAGGGATGTCGTGGTCCTCACGCGGCAGCGGATTGCTGCTCACCTGCACCGAGCGCACGAGTCCCACCTTGTGACCAGGGTAGAACGCGAGGAACTCGTCGTAGTAACCGGCGCCATAGCCCACGCGATACCCCTCTGCGTCAAACACGAGGCCTGGCACAAGGCAAAGCGATCCGAGCAGGTCGTGAAGGCCAAGCGGGCGCGCGCCTTTGGGGGCAGCAGCGATGCCACGCGAGCCACGCGTAATCTCGCTCATCGATTTGATCTCATACCATTGCATGGTCGAGGAAGTGTCGTCAAGGAGTGGCAAGACAACGCGTTTGCCCGCGAGGAGCGCATCCTCTATGAGCGGATATGTGCTTATCTCCTCATGAATGGGCAGGTAAAAGAGTATTGTGGTGGCTCCCCGATACAAAGCGAGGCGTGAAAGCATTCCACGCACGGCCCCATCAATCCGCGCCGAAAAAACCTTCGGCATGCTTTCGCATAGCTCCAGATAACCCTTGCGCAACGATGCTTTGCTCGCATCTGTACCCTGCGTACTTGCCATGTGCATCTCCTTCCTCAATCTCTATTACGATAACCTACCAGAACTGATTCTCCTACAATAAACTGTCGCCAAGGGTTAATTTTACGTTGCAAGGGGGGTTATAGGGGTGCGAACGGAAGATACGTTTTTTATCGATATGGGCTCCTATCGCATTCGAGTGACGCGCAAGCGCGTAAAGAACTATAACTTCCGTGTAGGAGCGGATGGACAACCCCTCATGAGCATACCCTTGCACGCAAGCCGCGCTGATGCCGAGTGCGTGGCACGCGAGCATGCGTCGTGGTTCGAGCGGAGTCTTGCAAAGACGAGCGAACGAGCGACGCATATCCCAAGCGAATGGACAACCGGCGACACGATCAACGTCTGGGGAGAGCCGACCACGATCCGCCTCGTACGGCCCAACGAGACCTACAAACCCTGCGATCTCGTAGACGGCGAGCTGCTGGTGCGCGACGATGGAAGTCCAGCGTGGCGGGGAGCCAACGTTGAGGGCTGGTTGCAGGGCGAGCTCGTCACAGAGATCTATCAGCTCCTCCCCCGCTGTGAGGAAGCCGTGGGACGCAAGACGACCAACATCACCGTTCGGCGTATGAAGACACGCTGGGGCTCCTGTACCCCTTCAAGTGGGCGCATCCGCATGAACACGGCGCTTGCGGAATGCCCGCGCGCCTGCACGGAGACGGTTCTCATCCATGAGCTGTGCCACCTGCGGGTGCGCGACCATGGTCCCGAGTTCAAGGCACTCATGGACCTGTGTTGCCCAGACTGGCGTGCCAATCAGCGATGGCTCGACCAGCATCCACCCAGCACACGTGACTTTCGCTGCTAGGCCTGGCGTTGTACAATACGCAAGTTGTCAAAAGAAAGGAATCACTTATGCCCAACGAGGGAAGCTACGAGGCCGCAATGCGCCGCAGCAACGAAATCCAGGCCGACCTGGGCGTCCATCCGGAGAAGTACTGCATGCTCACCGGCGACCGCCCCACCGGACGGCTCCATCTCGGCCATTATTTCGGAACGCTGCGCGAGCGCGTACGGCTTCAGGACATGGGCATCCGCACCAACGTCATCATCGCCGACTACCAGGTGATCACCGATCGCGACACCACCGAGCACATCGCCGACAACGTGCTGAACATGGTGATCGATTACCTTGCCTGCGGCATTGACCCCGCGAAGACGATGATCTTTGCGCATTCGGCAGTACCCGCACTGAACCAGCTCATGCTGCCGTTCCTGAGTCTCGTGAGCGAGGCGGAGCTGCACCGCAATCCCACCGTCAAGGCCGAGCAAGAGGCGAGCGGCCACACCCTCACGGGCCTCTTGCTCACCTATCCGGTGCATCAGGCCTGCGACATACTCTTTTGCAAGGGCAACATCGTGCCCGTCGGGCGCGACCAGCTCCCCCACATCGAGCAGACCCGCCTCATCGCCAGACGCTTCAACGAGCGCTACGGCCAGGTCTTCCCCAACGTGGACGGCCTTCTGACCAGCACCCCCATGATTCCCGGCCTTGACGGGCGCAAGATGAGCAAGAGCTACGGCAATGCCATCTCGCTCTCGATGACCGATGCCGAGACGACCAAGCTCATTCGCAAGTCGCGCACCGACTCCGAGCGTAACATCACCTTCGACCCCGAGAACCGTCCCGGCGTCTCTGCCCTGCTCACGACGGCTGGCATCTGCACGGGACGCGATCCCGAGGAGATCGCCACCGAGATTGGCATGGGCGGCGCAGGGCAGCTCAAGCGCTATGTCACCGAGGCCGTGAACGACTACTTCGCGCCCATCCGCGAGCGCAGGCACGAGCTCGAGCAGGACATGGGCTACATCCACGACGTACTCGCCGACGGCAACCGTCGCGCCAACGAGATTGCCAACGCCACCCTCGACGAGGTCCGTGCCGCCATGGGCATGGTGTACTGACCGCTTTCCCACAGCGGGATCGTGGTCAATATTGACCACGATCCCGCTGTGGGAAAGTGGTCACGCTATGTCGTCGCGCATGGTGCTTTTGCCCCGAGAGAGCGAGATGACGCCCGTGCGGCAACTCTCCAGGATTTCGTAGTCGCGCATGAGGTCGATGAAATTGTCGATGAGCTGTGTGTCACCGACAAGGCGCAGAATTATGGCGTCGCGACTGTATTCCATAATCTTTGCCTCAAAGGCACCCGCAGCATCAAGGATGTCGTTGCGGGGCTCACCAGCGACGTTCGCGAGCTTGATGAGCAGCAGCTCACAGCTCACGGTCGCTTCCCGGTCGAGTTCGCGCACCATCACCACGTCGGGCAGTTTGTAGAGCTGGTGTATGAGCTGCTCCTTTGAGCCATCGTCACCGTCAAAGACGACCGTGATGCGCGAGTAGGCGGCCGTCTCGGTCTCGGAGACCGTCAGCGACTCGATGTTGAAGCGACGACGGCGAAACATGCTCGTCACGCGATTGAGGACGCCGAAGCGATTGTGGACCAAGATGGCAAGGGTATGGCGGTTCATCGGACGTCCTCCGCTCTCACGATGATGTCATCGAGTGCGCCGGCAGGGGCCATCATGGGCAGCACGAGCTCATCCGCATCGATGGCGCAGTCGATGAGGTAGGGCCCAGTCACGTGAGCAGCCGCGTCGAGCGCCTTTTGCAGGGCTTCAAGCGTGTCAACCCGCATGCCGTCGGCACCGAACGCCCGGGCCAAAGCCACGTAGTTGGTACGGCGATAGCCCGTAAGCGTTGTCGCCGCATGGCGCTTTTCATAAAAGAGAGTCTGCCATTGGCGCACCATACCGAGCGTGCCATTATTCATGAGAAGGATGGTGATGGGAGCCTCCACCGACACGGCCGTTGCCATCTCGTGCAAACTCATGCCAAAACCACCGTCACCTACCACGAGCAACGTTCGCATACCGCTTGCCAGGGACGCACCGATGGCGGCAGGCAGGCCGAAGCCCATCGCGCCGAGCCCTCCGTTGGTGACGAACGAACGCGGACGGTCAAAGCTCAGGTACTGGGCGGCCCACATCTGGTGTTGCCCCACATCGGTGACGACGACGGAGCCACGTGGGCGCGTGGCATCAGCGGCTATGAGTGCTGAGCGGGGTGTAAGCCCCCCTCGAGTGTCGGTCTGCGACGCCTCGTCTGCGCGCAGTTTGGCAACCAGCTCGCGCCAGCCACGATGGTCGGCCTGCTCGAGCAGCGGCATGAGTGCAGCTAGGACGAGACGCACGTCGCCCACGAGCCCGAAGTCATCACTGGTAGTCTTGCTGATCTCCGAGCCGTCGATGTCCACGTGCACGATGTGAACGGCCGCACCGAATCGCTCGCGGTCTCCCGTGGAACGGTCGTTGAAGCGGCAGCCGAGCGCGATGATGCAGTCGGCATTCTTCATGGCCATGGTGGCAGCGTAGCGACCGTGCATCCCCTCCATGCCGAGGAAGCGTGGGTGAGCGGTGGGTACGGCCGAAAGCCCCATGAGCGAGCAGGCGAGCGGAGCGTCCACCCTCTCTGCGAGCTCAAGCACTTCATCCTCGGCCGAGGCCGCCACGATGCCTCCGCCGAAGTAGACGAGCGGACGATGGCAGGCATTGATGCACGCAGCGGCGGCTTCCAGTTGCGAGACATCCCAAAGCGACGGCTCCTCGACAACGACGGCAGGCCGCGGCTCAAACTCGCCGACCGCCTGCTGCACGTCTTTCGCGATGTCCACGAGCACCGGCCCGGGACGTCCCGAGCACGCCAAGACGAACGCCTCACACATGGTGTCAGCCAGCTCAGCCACGTCCTCCACGAAGTAGTTGTGCTTCGTGATGGGCAGCGTGACGCCCGTAATGTCAATCTCCTGGAAGCTGTCGGTACCAATCTGGGTAGTGGCGACGTTTCCGGTGATGATGACGAGCGGCGTGGAGTCCATGAAGGACGCCGCAATGCCCGTGACGAGGTTCGTGGAGCCAGGCCCTGAGGTCGCAAGGCATACGCCCGGCTTGCCGGTCGCACGGGCAAAACCGTCGGCTGCATGCGCCGCTCCCTGCTCGTGGGCCACAAGCACGTGATGTATCTCTTCCTTGTGAGCGAGCAGTGCGTCGTAGATGTCGATGACCGTGGCGCCAGGAAAGCCAAACACGACCTCCACGCCCTGCTCAATCAGCGTACGTACGACAATCTCTGAGCCTTGCAGAAGCATAGTGGCAACCCCTCCCCTCGCTGTGTGACAAGAGGATTATAGAGCACCAGGAACTTGCGGGCTTCCCTCATACTCGCGTCGCCCGGGCCCAAAGATGCGACGGGTAGGAGCTGTAGTCGCTGGCGTCGGCCTCACCTCCCATCGACATCAGATCCTGCATCTGAGCGTATTCCATCAGATACCACGACTTACAGTCGATGATTCCGCCGTCCGCAGTCTTGTAGAGGCTCTCCGTGAAGCCATCGCCCCCACCATATTCAAACGCCATAGAGCCATCGGGCAAGGGATACTCGTCCATATACGACGAGGGAGAGTATCCATTGAGACGCTCCCAAGTCACCTGGCCATTCATAGCGTTTTCCGAGGGATACGACCCCCCGACAGGCGCGTAGTTGAATTGGAACATAGTGGTGCCCGTTCCCGCAAGACGCACTGTGACCTCACTCCCGTCAGATGCGAGGTCCACCTTGCCACGCCAGTATTCGGGTATGGTAAAGCGCATGCCGCCCACGACGAAGGTTGCATCGTCAGCGACGTTCGTCCCGTCAGTTGGAACCTCGGGCTCTGGCTCAGGTGCGGGTTCTGGCAACGGATCGAACGTAATGCCATTGGCACAGGCGACGAGAAACTCCATGGCAAGGCGCTGGAGATCGTCGTTTGCGGCCATGCCACAGACGGCAGCCTGACACGCTCGGCATGACTCGAACACGGCATCGTCACCGTACGGTCCCGCCGGAGTCATAAACAGTCTGGTACGTAGCTCGAGGCGCTGCCCATCCTCCAAGGAAAGACATGCGGATATCGTGTAGTTCTCGCCCGTCGATATCTGCAGCTTCCCCGCCGTCACATCGCGCGTCTCGATGACATCATGCGAATCGGTTGAGTCCCAATACGCTAGGTCTGTCGTAAGCCACAGCATGCTGGTACCTTTGCACTTGACACATGGCAGGCCCTTGTCGTCGTTGATAAGCTCCACGCCCTCGTATGCAGCGAGCGCGTCGGGTACACGGAACGTAATACCGTTTCCCGCGAGCGTCACGGGCTCGGGGGCTGGCTCGGGCTGTGGGGGGGCCGCCTCGTCGGCCGCGGACGCCACCGGTGCCGTCGCAGCGTCCACGTCCTCCCACTCGCAGACGTAGCCCATCTTGCCTCGCATATGCTGCATCTCCTCGTCCTCAAAGGGACGGTCACGCTCGTCGTTGAACGACCAGCCGCCGTCCTCCTTCGGCTTCCACAGAATGAGGTACATCTCCGGCATGCCGTCCCTATCGGTGCGCGAGGGCTCGTTCGGCCACCACACCTGGAAGTCGAAAGGCTCGCCCGTCACCCAGTGCGCGAATGCGCCACCGTTTCTCAGCGAGGTATAGCCACCCATCCAACAGAAGCGCATCCCTTCGGCCTCGCACATACCGGCGATTGCGTCCATCTCCTCCTGCGAGTTGATAGTGACGAGATGCCCTCCTCGACGCATGCACTCGGCGTTGGCATCCGTCCAGCTTATGTCGGCCTTCACCAATTCGTAGCGCGAGGCGTGGGGTTGTTGCTGCGCCGCGTGTTGGGCCGGCACGGCGTCACCGGCCACCTTGCAACCTCGCGTGCCGTCGGACAGCACGACCGAGAGCTGCCGCGAAGCGTCCGCCGCACTCGACCCGTCGCAGACGTATTCGACACACCATAGACCACGTTCCCGTTCGCGCACCTCTCCAAGCGCCTGCGAGAGACCCTCCACGTCATCTATGGGCAGGTATGCCCCGCCGCAGCGAGAGACGAGGTCGCGCAGGGCAGCCTCATCAGCACCATCCGTGCCAACAACGAAAATGGGCACGTCAAGGGCTTCGGCAAGCGACGCCACGTCGTCAGGGCCACGCGCGCTCGAGTTGTCGCCCCCATCCGTAAAGGCAACCACACAGCGCGATCCCGCCTGAGTCCCGACGCTCGAGACAGCCTCACAGAGCGCGTCCCAGAGCGCTGTTTCGCCCCACGGTTCCATGGAACCTACGCCGTTCTTGAGGCGCGACGCGTCGCCCGTCATGGAGCACATCCACATGACGTAGGTGTCGAACGAGAGGAGTTCAGCACGGTCGCCGGTAGCGTAGTCGAGCGAATCCACGAACTCGGAAAGAATCTCACGCACGCGCGGCATTGATTGATCCATGCTCCCCGACCTGTCCACCGCGATGGCGTAGCTCTGACCCTGAGTGCCCGCCACCTGTGTCATAGAGCGCACCTCACGTTCGAGCTGCTCCCCATCGGTTACTCCCTCAAGAATGGCCACCCGCGGTGACGAGAGCGAAGTCGGGGAACCATCACCGACCCTCAGGTAGGCGCGCATCACAGGAAAGTCTGTAGCGTCGAGCGAGACGAGCTCGGCATCGACAGACGGAAGCCCCTCGACCTCAGCCATCAATGCGTCGTAGCCTTGGGAGGGCTTGGTGCCACCAAACGGGAGAGCCCCCATGAAGTAGAGGACGCCCCCAACGATTGCAAGTCCGATGAGGACGCCGACCACAGCGCCAACGAAGACGCTCAGGTTCCGACGTTTCTTTGGCTGGGTCGCATGCACAGCAGAATGTGGGTCATCAGCAAACGCGCGCCTTGCGGCAGGCGTCATCTCCGGGAACGGGCTGCCACACACAGCACAGAAACGCGACTCTTCCAGCGTGATTGTGCCACACTTCAAGCAGGTCTTTGTCCGCTCGCTCATGACAGCTCCCGTCTCATCTATACCTCATATCAGACATATTCCGTCTCATGGATTATATCTTTACTACGCGTAGCAGCTGCCTCCGTTCGAGACGTTGGCCAGTAGCGTATAGTCATCTATGCGTGATGTCCTCAGGCTCCGAGCGCCCTTCGCATCGCGATAGAACATGAGGCAACGATCGCCTCCGGCCCTTTCCTCCGCAAATGTGAGCGAGGCACCCTGCTCAGACTGAAGGACGTTGCCATTGCACACATGCCTATAGATTGCATATCCCCCGCCGCCCGCATGGTACGTGAAGAACTCTCCCGCGTCGTTTCCGAGCACACCGCCCAACCGCGTGGCGCCAAGCCGCCCGATATAGGTTAGCCTTCCGCCGATTGAGGTGAACACGTCAAGGCGCCTGGTAGAGTCGAATTTACCGGTATGGACGATCATCTCCGGTGTGCCGTCTGCGCCAAAGTCATACAGCGTGTAGAAGGGGTCCCATTCTAACCTTCCCGACCAAACTGACGAGCTCCCGTAGTTCGACACCGAGAACACGCCCGTACCAGACTGCACATCCATAAGCACTGGTAGATACACGTCGTAGAGCGATGCGGTTGCGTTGGCATCCCGAAACGCATCCGCGGTGGCCTGCGTGGCATCCTTGTATGTGGTACCGGGGGCAGAGCCGCCTTTCGCCCTTAGCACAATCTGGATGGCTTCCAGACGGTAAGAGTAGCCTGCCGTTCCCGCACTCGCGCCGTTCTTCGCCCAGCCCATCCAACCGAGGCGCTGCGCGTGGACGCGATACCAGACATCATACTTATTCGCCATCTCACCCGTGAGCTTGATCTCGATGGCCTCGAGGCGCTTGGACTCGCCCGATGTGCCGCTCATGGCGCCGTTGCTCTTCCAATCCTGCCAGCCGTAGGTCTGGACATGGGTGCGGTAGGATATGCCGCCCGGGACGGGAGTGTTTGCGAGCTTGATGTAAATTGCCTCTAGGCGCTTGGACTCGCCGAAGGTGCCGCTCGCCGTACCGTTGCACTTCCAGTCCTGCCAGCCGTAGGTCTGGACGTGGGTGCGATAGGAGACCCTCATGGTGGGGTTCACAATCTTGAAGGTCACCTTCTTTGAGCCCTTGTAGTTGCCCTTACCCGTGACGGTGATCGTCGCCGTCCCAACCTTCGTGTTGTTGGCGTAGGAGAGCGTGTAGTCGGTGCCGCGCTTGAGCGTCTTGCCGCCAAGGGTGACCGTTGGCGCGGGCTTG
>CACXDP010000349.1 GCA_902766445.1 uncultured Coriobacteriaceae bacterium | reverse complement strand
TCGTCTGCCAGAAGTTCGTCGAGTCTCTTCTCATCCATTGTTTTCTCCTAATATATGCACATCTGCTCATGTGTTCATACCCAGTATACCGTCCTTCGCACAGAATGCAAGCGCAGATTCGCAGACTAGTTCGCGCTAGAATGTACGAGCCCCGCAATGAAACCCAAATACGGAAAGGCACCGATATGATACAGCCCTCCGACGTTCTAGCGCCAAAGCGTTATCGCGTGCTCAGCGGTAGCGCACTCAAGCTCATCGCCGTCATCAGCATGTTCATCGACCACGCCTCGAAGCGGCTGCTCGTCCGTAACCCCGCAATCACCGAGACGCTTTTTACGGTGGGCACGCATGACATCAGCTGGTTTTACATCCTCACGTCCATCATTGGCCGACTTGCGTTTCCCATATTCTGCTTCCTGCTTGTGGAGGGGTTCGTCTACACACGCGATCGTCGACGTTACGGATGCAATTTGCTACTGTTTGCGCTCATTTCCGAAGTGCCATTCGACTTGTGTCGTATGCTCACGCCCTTTGATCCCAGCTATCAGAACGTATTCTTTACGCTCTTCGTCGGATACCTCGGCATGTGTGCATTTGAACGATTCAAAGACAATCGTGCCATGCAGGCCGTCTCCGTCATCGGCCTCGCTCTCGTCAGTATGGCGCTGAAATGCGACTATGGGGAGAGAGGGTACGCACTCATCATGATATGCTATCTACTGCGCGACAATGCCGTCGCCAAGTCAGCTCTTGGCTGCTGCGTAACGAGTGCCTCCTGGCGTGCTGGTCTCGCCTTCATCCCCATCAACTGTTACAACGGCAAGCGCGGATTCATCAAGGGACCTGTGCTTAAGTATGCGTTCTACGCATTCTACCCCGTCCACCTGCTTTTCCTCTGGTGGGTACGCACGCAGCTCCACGTCTAAAATCCCTCACAAAACAAGCCCTTTCATGAAAACAAGGCGGCACACCCTCATCACCGGGTGTGCCGCCTTGGCATTTCACGTTTGGCAGAGTCGTTAGTCGACGCTCTCTTCCTGGCGCTTGAAGCTGCCAAGCAGGTCGTCGAGCGAGCTCAAGTCCTCGTTGATCACGTTGTCACTGGCAATCGACCCGCCACCGATGAACTCGGTCTCGTCATAGTGGTGCGTAGACGGGGCAGCCGTGCCGAGCATAACGTCATCAGAGTCGGGCGAGAATACCATGTTGAGCAGTTGCGACAGATCCTCGTTGTCGGCCTCGTCATCGTCAGCCTCCAGGATAAAGAGCAACCCGCGGTTTTCGAGCCCTTCACGCAGTTCCTCTATAGCCTTGGCGCCGATACCGTCGATGCGGAACAGATCGTCTTCGCTCTTGCCGATAAGGTCGCCCACAGTCTCGATGCCCACTTCGCTGAACTTGTTCGTCCAACGTTGCGACACACCAAGGTCATCAAAGAGATACAGTTTCGCGTCCTCGCTCGAGAGCGTACGTCCGTTCTTCGAGAAGCTGACACCATAATCGTCACCCACCCAGTCAAGCTGCTTGGGCAGACGCTCTTCGATGCTCTTGAGGGTGTCGGGAGCCCACTCGGGCAACGACTTGGCGATGGGGCTCGTCGCTCCGTCGATACGTTGTCCGTGGTAGGTCAGCGCGACATCCTCGTAGGCCTTGAGGCCCGTACCTGCAGGAATCTTCTTGCCCACGATAACGTTGGACTTGAGGTCGAGCAGATGATCCGTATCGCCCTCAATGGCCGCCTCCGTAAGCACGCCCGCAGTGCGGATGAACGATGCGCTCGAGAGCCACGAGTCGATGGAGCTGGCCACCTTGAGCGTGCCCAAAATGACGGGCTCGGCCTCGGGCGGCGTGCCGCCGACAAGCGTAATGTTGCGCACCGTCTCGGCAAAGATGTAACGATCCACGTACTGACCGAGCAGGTAGGTAGAGTCGCCAGGGTTGGTGACCTGCACGCGACGAAGCATCTGACGCGCGATGACCTCGACGTGCTTGTCGTTGAGGCTAACGCCCTGAGAGGTGTAGACGTCCTTGACCGACTTCACGAAGGTGTGCATGGTCGACTCGATATCGGTGAGCGTGCGCAGCTTGCGGAAGTCGACGAAGCCGTAGGTGAGCTGGTCGCCCGCGCGCACAGGCACGGGTTGTTCGTGCGCCTTATCGATACCAGGCATGAAGCGCACCGATACGGGCACGCGCTTCTCGGTAATGATGCGCGTGAGATCGTCCTCATCGAGAATCTGCAGCACGTACTCGTTCTGCTCGGTGAAGATGTTGAGCATGCCAGTGACGGGAGCAAGGTCAGCTTCGCGACCCAGAATCTTTTCGTTGACGTTGCTGACAACGTCAAACATACGGGCAACGGTGGGCAGACCCTGCGTGATGTCCTCGGCACCTGCAACGCCACCGGAGTGAATCGTACGCATGGTGAGCTGTGTGCCCGGCTCGCCGATTGACTGGGCAGCGATGATGCCCACGGCCGTGCCGATGTTGACCGGACGGCGTGTCGAGAGGTCCCAGCCATAGCAACGCTGGCAAACGCCATACTTGCTCTTGCAGGTGATAAGCGCGCGCAGGGGAACCTTCTTTATTCCAGCGGCGAGCAAACGCTCAAGATCCTCACGCGACTCGATGTAGCCACCAGCTGGGATGAGCACCTCGCCCTCGGGAGAGAGAACATCTCTGAGCGCACAACGGCCAATCAGGTCAGTGTCAACGTGTTCCTCACCAGGCTTCACGAGGTCGTAGCTGACGCACTCGTCGGTACCGCAGTCCTCCTCGCGAACGATAACATCCTGGGCAACGTCGACCAGACGACGAGTAAGGTATCCGGAGTCGGAGGTGTGCGATGCAGTGTCGACCAAGCCCTTGCGTGCGCCATAGGTAGAGATGAAGTACTCGAGCGGGGCCAAACCCTCGCGGAAGTTAGCCTTGATGGGCAGGTCGATGGTGTCGCCTGACATGTCAGCCATGAGACCACGCATGCCCGCGAGCTGTCGGAGCTGCGTCTTTGACCCACGGGCGCCAGAGTCAGCCATCATGTAGATGGGGTTGTCTTCCGCAAAGCCCTTGAGCATCTTTGAGCCCAGCTCATCGGTGCATGCACTCCAAGCTTCAATGACCTCAGCGTGACGCTCACGCTCCGAGAGGAAGCCGTCCTCATAGAACTCATTGATGGTATCGACCTTTTCCTGCGTCTCGTCAAGCATGTCTTGCTTGTCCTCGGGGATGACGGCATCCCATACCGAGACCGTAAGGCCAGCGCGCGTGGCATAGTGGAAACCCGTATGCTTGATGGCATCGAGGATAGGCTCAACGTCAGAGGTGGAATAGCGATCGCAGCAATCATTGACCAGCGCACTCACGTCGCCCTTGGACATCTTGAAGTTGATGAAGGGGTAGTCCGCTGGCAGACACTGATGATTGAATATGATGCGGCCAACGGTCGTCTCAATGCGCACTGGACGCTCGCTAACGTCATGCCGCTCCACAACGCCACCCGCCTCGTGCACGCAGAAGAAGCGACGCCCGTCGACGATCTCGTTGGCATCAGTAGCCCCTACGCGCACGGTGACGCGTGCCTGGATATCGAGATGGTCGCGGTTGTCGTAAGCGCACACGACGTCATCGAAGTCCATGAAGATACGGCCCTCACCTTCGGCGCCCGGCTTCTCGGTAGTGAGGAAGTAGGTGCCAAAAACCATGTCTTGCGAAGGGACGGTGAGTACCTTGCCCGACGCCGGCGAACGCAGGTTGTTTGAGCTGAGCATGAGGACGCGAGCCTCAGTCTGAGCCTGCGTGGAGAGCGGCACATGTACCGACATCTGGTCGCCGTCAAAGTCTGCGTTGAAGGGCGCGCACACGAGCGGATGAAGGTGGATGGCCTTACCTTCGGTGAGCACCGGCTCAAAGGCTTGGATGGACAAACGGTGCAGGGTCGGTGCGCGGTTCAACAGAACGAGGCGATTCTTGATGACCTCGTCGAGTACGTCCCACACCACGGATGCGCTGCGGTCGATGGCGCGCTTGGCGCCCTTGATGTTCTCCACCTTGCCGAGCTCGACCAGGCGATGCATGACGAAGGGCTTGAAGAGCTCGAGCGCCATGGCGGAAGGCAGACCGCACTGATGCAGCTTGAGCTGTGGGTCGACGACGATGACCGAACGACCGGAGTAGTCGACTCGCTTGCCCAGCAGGTTCTGACGGAAGCGGCCCTGCTTGCCCTTGAGCGCCTCGGCGAGCGACTTGAGCGGACGTCCGCCTCGGCCTGTGACGGGACGGCCACGACGACCGTTGTCAAAGAGCGCGTCCACGGATTCCTGAAGCATGCGCTTCTCGTTGTTCACGATGATTGCCGGCGCGTCAAGGTCGAGCAGGCGCTTGAGGCGATTGTTGCGGTTGATGACGCGACGATAGAGATCGTTGAGGTCGGACGCCGCGAATCGACCACCGTCGAGCTGCACCATCGGGCGCAGGTCGGGCGGGATGACGGGAATGACCTCAAGAATCATATTTGACGGGTCGTTACCGCCCTTGAGGAAGGCGTCGACGACTTCCAGGCGCTTGACGGCTGTGTCGCGCTTCTGCTTCTGGGACTCCTCGGAAGAGATGATGGCGCGCAGCCTTTCAGCCTCGGCCCCGAGGTCAACCGCACGCAGCAGCTCACGGATGGCCTCAGCACCCATGCCACCCTTGAAGTAGGGCGAGTAATAGCGGCGCATTTCGGAGAAGAGCAGCTCGTCAGAGACCAGCTCGCGCTCCTCCAGGCTCATGAACTTGTCGTATGCCTCGCTGCGAAGCTGCTTCTCCTCAGCAAACTCCTCCTCGAGGTCGGCGATGGAGGCACGAAGCTCCTCCGGGCTCATCGGCTCGATGTCGGAGAACTCTTCGCCCGCGTTATCAGCTGCCTGCGACTCGTCGTACTCCTCCTGCAGATGCGCAATCTCCTCTTCAAGCTCTGCATCCATCTGCTGGAGGTCAGCAATCAGCTCCTCCTTGAGATCAGGCTCATCGGCCTTGCGGGCCTCATCGTCGATGCTCGTGATGATGTAGCTGGCGAAGTAGAGTACCTTCTCCAGGTCCTTGCTCTTGATGTCAAGCAAACGCGCGAGCGGGAAACTCGTGGGGCTCTTGAAGTACCAGATGTGGCTCACGGGAGCGGCGAGCTCGATGTGGCCCATGCGGTCGCGACGCACCTTGGCGCTCGTCACTTCGACGCCGCAGCGCTCGCAGGTGATGCCCTTGTAGCGGATACCCTTGTACTTGCCGCAGGAGCACTCCCAGTCCTTGACGGGGCCAAAAATCTTCTCGCAGAAGAGACCATCCTTCTCGGGCTTGAGCGTACGGTAGTTGATCGTCTCGGGCTTCTTTACCTCGCCATGGCTCCAGCCGCGAATCTTGTCTGCGGCCGCGAGCGAGATTCGGATGGCATCAAAATCTGTGGTCTCGAAATCTGCCACGTTCGCTACTCCTTATCGTCCAAAGCCCCGCCGATGAGGACTTCCTCTGCCTCGTCGGAGATTATCTCGTCGGTGCCAAAGCTGCCAACGAGGTCACTTATGCCCTCGTCGGAGAAGGCGCTCACCACGTCAGGCGTCTCGACGTTCTCGTGCTTATCACGCTTGGTCTCCACCTTGCGATAGGTAAGCGGCTCGATGTCGAGAGCCAAGGATCGAATCTCCTTGACAAGAACCTTGAAGGACTCGGGGATGCCCGAAGTCGGAACGTTCTCGCCCTTGACGATGGCCTCGTAGGTCTTTACGCGCCCATTAGTGTCGTCGGACTTGACGGTGAGAATCTCCTGCAGCACGTTGGAGGCACCGTAGGCATAGAGAGCCCACACCTCCATCTCGCCGAAACGCTGACCGCCGAACTGCGCCTTGCCGCCAAGCGGCTGCTGCGTAACCAAGCTGTACGGGCCGGTGGAACGCGCGTGAATCTTGTCATCCACCATGTGGCCGAGCTTCAGGATGTAAGAGGTGCCCACCGTGATGGGGCTATGATATGCCTCGCCCGTGCGCCCGTCATAGAGCGTTACCTTGCCTGTCGGCGTGAGCTGCGGCACGAACTCCTCCATCATGTGGTCGCCGTACTCCAGCTTGGCCTTGTTCATGCGGTTGATATTTGAGCGACGCAGTGCCTCGGCGACTTCGATATCGGTGGCACCGTCAAAGACCGGCGTCGCGACGTGCATGTTGCCCGGCACGTAGCGATCGGAGTTGGCCGACTCGGTATCCCAACCATTGCTGGCAGCCCAGCCAAGGTGGCACTCCATGAGCTGGCCAACATTCATACGCGAAGGGACGCCCAGCGGGTCGAGGATGACGTCGATCGGCGTGCCGTCGGCCATGTAGGGCATGTCCTCAGTCGGGAGAATGCGGCAGACGACGCCCTTGTTGCCATGGCGACCGGAAATCTTGTCGCCCTGCTGAATCTTGCGACGCTGTGCAACGAAGACGCGCACGAGCTCGTTGACTCCAGGCGGCAGGTCGTCACCTGCGTCACGGCTGAAGCGCACCACGTCTACGACACGGCCGTAGGAACCATGCGGCATCTTAAGCGAGGTATCACGCACGTCATGTGCCTTCGCGCCAAAGATCGCGCGCAGCAGGCGCTCCTCTGCGGTGAGAGCCGTCTCGCCCTTAGGTGTAACCTTGCCGACGAGGATGTCGCCAGGGCCGACCTCAGCGCCGATGCGGATGATGCCGTCATCGTCGAGGTTTGCAAGCATGTCCTCACCGAGGTTCGGGATTTCGCGCGTGATTTCCTCCGGACCGAGCTTGGTGTCGCGTGCGTCAATCTCGTGACGAGAGATGTTGACGCTCGTCAGCAAGTCCTGCTGTACGACACGCTCGCTGACGATAATGCCGTCCTCGTAGTTGTAACCCTCCCACGGCATGTAGGCCACGGTGAGGTTCTGCCCGAGGGCGAGCTCGGTATGGTCGATAGAAGTGCCGTCGGCCAGAGGCTGGCCAGCAACCACCTTGTCACCGACGCGCACGATGGGACGGTGATTGATGCAGGTGCTCTGGTTTGAGCGCTCATACTTGGGGAAGTCGTAGGACTTGAGGCCCTTGGCCGTCGCGATGACCACGTGGCTCGCGTCGACCTGGACCACCGTGCCATCGCTCTCGGCGCATACGAGCTCACCTGAATCGAAGGCTGCACGACGCTCCATGCCCGTGCCCACAAGCGGTGCGTGGGTCTGAATCAGAGGCACGGCCTGACGCTGCATGTTTGCGCCCATGAGTGTACGCTTGGCGTCGTCGTGCTCAAGGAACGGAATGAGGTTGGCCGCCACCGAGAGCAGCTGACGCGGCGAGACGTCCATAAAGTCGACGTCCTCGACCGCCACCTGTGCCGGCGCGCCGAAGGTACCGTCAAAGTCGGTGGTACGCGCGATGATGCGATCCGGGTACGTGATGTTGCCCTCGGCATCGACCTCCACGAACTTGCCCGTCTGCGGATCATGCGGCACGTTCGCAGGAGCGATGTTGTGCTTCTCCTCTTCGTCAGCCGTCATCCACACGATCTCGTCGGTGACACGACCGTCCACCACCCTGCGGTAGGGCGCCTCGATAAAGCCGTAGTTGTTCACATGGCTATAAAGCGCGAGCGAACCGATGAGGCCGATGTTTGGTCCCTCGGGCGTCTCGATGGGGCACATGCGGGAGTAGTGCGAGTTGTGGACGTCGCGCACGGCTGTCGGCACGTTGGTGCGGCGGGACGAACCCGACTTGTGGCCGGCCAGACCACCAGGACCGAGCGCCGAAAGACGGCGCTTGTGCGTGAGACCCGAGAGGGGGTTGTTTTGGTCCATGAACTGCGAGAGCTGCGAGGAGCCAAAGAACTCCTTGATTGCGGCAACAATCGGACGAATGTTGATGAGGGACTGCGGCGTAATGTCGTCAGCGTCCTGAGAGGCCATGCGCTCACGGACAACGCGCTCCATGCGGCTCATGCCGATGCGGAACTGGTTCTGAACGAGCTCGCCTACCGTACGTACACGACGATTGCCAAAATGGTCGATGTCATCGAACGACAGCCTGGGGTCCTTCTCCTTGCGCTCAGAGAGCTGGTGGAGTCGAAGCAGATAGCGCAGGGCGCTCACGATATCGTCCTTGGTGATGACGCGATCCGTGATGTCGTCGGAAAAACCAAGCTTCTTGTTAATCTTGAAGCGACCGACGCGTGCGAGGTCATAGCGCTGGTTGTTGAAATACAGGCCCTCGAGCAGTGAGCTGGCGGACTCTACCGTGGGAGGCTCGCCGGGGCGCTGCTTGCGGTAAATCTCGATGAGAGCGTCCTCACGCGTGGTCGCGATGTCACGCTCGACGGTCGAGCGTACGACATCGGACTCGCCGAGGAGGTCATAAATCTCGTCGTCGGTCGTGGCCATACCGAGGGCGCGCAGGAAGAGCGTGGCGCTCTGGCGGCGCTTGCGGTCGATGGACACGGACAGGTGGCCCTTCTTGTCCACCTCGAACTCCAGCCATGCACCACGTGCGGGGATGAACTGCACGCGCTGCACTTCGATGCCGTTGTCGACCTCCTGCGAGAAGTAGACGCCAGGAGAGCGCACCAACTGCGAGACAACGACACGCTCGGTACCGTTGATCACGAAGGTGCCGCGCGAGGTCATGAGCGGGAAGTCGCCCATGAAGACAAGCTGCTCCTTGATTTCGCCTGTCTCTTTGTTGACGAAACGAACGTCCACGAAGAGGGGCGCCTGGTACGAGATGTCCTTGGCGCGGCACTCGGAGATGCTGTGGGCGGGATCGCCGAACTGATGGTCGCCAAACGTGACCTCCATCGTGCCCGCGTTGTTCTCAATGGGCGAGAACTCGGCGAACGACTCTGCAAGTCCGTCGGTCATGAAACGCTCGAACGACTCCTTCTGAACTGAGATGAGATTGGGAAGTTCCATCGCCGGCGCGATTTTCGAAAAAGTCACGCGCGTGCGCTCCCCTTGGTGTACAGTGGTGGAATGCGTTGCGGTACTCACCAGGCAGTTCCTCCTAACAAACAGACGAGAAAGCGGCTTTTGTCGCAATATACCAATTTAACGGAACGAGCCGGTAAGGTCAACGATTGGTTCTTGACATAGCACGGTTTTTGGTTTATAAGGGTTATTTATGTTTCTACCTGCGAAAACTTCGTGCCTATTTGTGTAGATTGTGTGACTGTGTCATAAGCGTCTCAATCCTTGCGCCCCGCTTACGGCATCGATGCGCTGACTCCACGAGCTTTCTCATCGTCGTGTGGGCGGGAACGCCATTCGCGCGAGGCCGGTTGCGTGGGCGTTCCGCCAGTTTACGTCGCCGTGGCTTGCGCCCCGCCCCCGTCGCCCCCACGCAGCAGCCCCTTCCGCCGGATTCGCGTTGCCGTGGCTCGCTTTCCTCGGGATCGACGTTGGCGTGGGGGCGTTCCATCACTTTCGCGTTGGTGTGGGCCGTCTTCCGCCAAATCGACGTTGGCGTGGCTCGCTTTCCCCGGGATTGACGTTGGCGTGG
>CACXDP010000348.1 GCA_902766445.1 uncultured Coriobacteriaceae bacterium | reverse complement strand
CAAAGCAGATGGACATGCACGCGCTGCCCCTGTGGCAGATGGTCCATCAGCGAGTACATCGATATGGCACAGTACAGGAAGTACGCATGGTCGGCCGCATAGACTATTTCCAGCGTATCCACGGCCCTACTCCGCATTGGTCCAGAGCCTGGCGTAGACTCGCTTGTCCGAGTGGAGACGCCGCGCTATCTCGACCATGCCTGCAGGATGAGCTGCCAGGAAGTCGAGCAACTCAGTCTTCGGCAGCCATAGTACCGTCGCCTCGTTTCTGTTGTTGACGATCAGGTCGCTCGTGCGCTGCCCCTCGAAGAGCACGGAGTAGCTGAGAATGTCGCCTTCCTTGAGCAAGCGCAGCGGATTCTCCCATCCGTCCCTGGTCTGCGTGTAGTGGAAGACTCGCCCGTTCAAGAGTATCGGCATCTCCCTGGGAAGCTCGTCACGAGACACGATGATGGCATCCCCTGGATAGTGCGCGAGACGACCTCGCACGGCAAGCGCGAGGAGCTCATCGTCGTCCGCTCCCTGGAACACGGGATGGACCTTGAGGGCCTCGGCAATAGTGACCTGCTCGATATGGCGGGCGCTCTCGGCAGAGAGGATTCCCGACGCGTCGAAGGAGGGGAGCGCGGCGATGGTCGCATCGTCGCCGAGATTGGGCAGTGCAGCCAGCATGTCCGCAAAGTAGTGCGACAGGAGCTGAATCACCTCGTTCGAGAAGGCGCGGGCGTTATACACGTAACGGCAACCATGTCCTCCCTCCACGTCGGTAAAGTAGACGCACAGGTCGGCCGAGAGGTTGTCGTACACATCGCCCCCGAGCATCTTGATACCCTTGAACCCACCTTGGGAAAAGCCGCCACTGGACTTGGGCTTGGCGAAGTTGTGATTGTTGAGGATGTGGGAGAAAACAGGCTCCTCGCGCCCCAAGGCCTTGCGAATCTGGCCGGGAGAGCAGTGCGAGTTTGCCATGCAGTGCGCGAACTCGCCCTGCAACCGGTGTAGGAAATCGGCCAGCGACTCGCCCTCGGCAAAGGTGACCTTAACGGGGATGGCGTTCACGAACCCACCCGCAAGCCGCATGCTGTCTCCCACCTGTGCGTCACGTCCCGACGTGATGGCGCCAAACACAATATGGTCGCGCCCCTTGAGCCGTGCGCACATGATGCCCCACAAGCCCTGCAGCAGGGTGAACTGCGTGACGCGATAGGTGCGCTGCGCTTCCTTCAGCGCCTGCTGGCCCTCCTCGCCGAAAGGTACGGAGACGGTGCGAATGTCGTAGTCGAGCTCCGAGGGCTGTTGGCCGGGTAGGAGCTGGTCTGGCGCCGTATCGGCAAGGTAGCCCTTCCAAAACTCCAGTTCGCCCTCCGTGTCCACGTTGCTCAGATGCTTCGCGTACTCTTGGTAGCTCTGCGTCTCGATCTGCTTGTCGATGCCGTTCATGTCGAGCGCGTAGCCGATGAATAGATCGCCGAAGAGTATGCCCAGGCTCGTGCCGTCCGAGTTGACGTGAGGTTGCGAGATGATGATGGCATAGGTGTCCTTCTCGCAGCTTTTGTAGATGCTTATGCGCAGGAGCGAATCCCTCTCCAAATCGAAGCCTCGCTGGCGGTCTGCCTCCACAAGCTTCTGAATTCGCTCGTCGAACTCATCCATGGACAGGTTAGAGAGGTCGAAGCTGTTGATCTCGGGGCGGCGGTCCCCAAGCACGACCCGCCAAGGATGCTCAACGCCGTGGCACACGAAGGCCGAGCGCAGGTTCTCGTGACGCCGACACACCAAATCCGCTTGCTGGCGAAAGGCTGGCAGATCGAAGTCGATGACGGCCTTGGTAAGGATTTGCAGGAAGAAGGCGGAACTCACATGCTCGGCTTCCTCGAGCATCCACATCTGGCCGGCACCGGGCTCGAAAACGTCCTCCACCGAGCTGCCATAGAGGCCGATGATGTGGTGCAGATCGTCCTTTGAGATGGAAGAGGCCGTGTAACGCGAGGAATCGAGCAAAGCCTCTAGCTCTTTGGATATGGCCGTCTGGGGCTTTTTGTTGGGCTTTGGCCGCGATACCACCTGTTGCGCCTTGTGTGCGGGAGGCTGCTTGGGCCTCTTGCGTGCCGGTTGACGAACGGGAAGAGCGGTTTGCCTTTGGGGCGTCACCGTCGTCGGCATCTGAGGGGAATGGGGGAACCTGGCCGAGCCTCCTTGTTGCAATAGAGACTTCATCTGGCTGATGCGACGCCCGTTCTCGTATATCATCAT
>CACXDP010000347.1 GCA_902766445.1 uncultured Coriobacteriaceae bacterium | reverse complement strand
GGCCTCTCCGTGGTGGAGCTCAAGGCCACCGACGACGGCCACCCCCTCTACCTCAAGGTCGGGTTTGTCGACGACGCGTCCAAGTACCACAACATGAAGTGGACCAACCTGTGACTCCACGCTTCCAGTCACATATCTCATCGCTCCGTGTTTGACGTCACATCCACCTGTAGCTGCCCCGCTTCGGCGGGTCAGGAATTCTCGAGCTCCCGAATCTCTTCGTCAAGCCCAGACTCAACGTCGGAGAGGTCAGCGTCAAAGCTCTCCACATTAATCACGGATGCGTTCGACGGCCTAGCGAGTGGGTTAACCCTGAGATAGCCCTTTGGCCTCCTCGCCATTGGCGCGAACTTAGCATATGTCATGACTTCCGAAAGTGCCCTTCCTAGAAGTGGGATGGCATGTCCGACGGCGCGACTGCAGATCTGCTTGTTCATCTGAAGGCCAAGGTAGTAGGTAACCTTCTTCACGATGGGATATATGGTCTCCTTAGTGTGAGCCTGACGGACAATCCTCTTGCCCGTGACTTGCCTCGCAGTCTTCGCTACAGCCAAGACTCCAGTGCGGAGAGGACGCGCGCAACTAGGCCGGCGTCGAACCCGAACTTCCTCTTGGAGAGGACCCCAGCGCACTCATCCTCGATGCCGGCGCTCAACATAGGGATAAGCGTGCCCGCGAGAACGTGCGCGAGCACCCTCCTGCCGATGGAGAAACGAGGACAAGGCCGATGAGACCTACAGGTAGACCTCGCGAATACGCTCGCGCACATCGTCGAACGTAAGCCCGCCCAAGCCGAGGTCGCGCATGTAGGAGCGCGACGGCTCATCGACAAGCCCGAGGAACGTATTGACCTCAGCCCTCACGGCCTCGGGCAAATCGACCCTGGTACCCGCAGGCATGATAGCCATGAGCCTCGCGATGTCGCGGCGGTGCTTGCCGACCTCGCCCGACTGCACGTGCTCGCCCCTTGCCCTCCTCGCAGTCAAATCGTCGAACGCACGCATCTTGAACACGGGCAGGTACTCGTGGGCGAGCGTCGGCATGCCGTAGCGCTCCGTCACGGCGACGCCCGACGCGAGCAGCCCGTAGTAGTCGTCGTCGAGCAGTATCGCCGAGAGGCTGTACTCGGAGTCGTCAATGGGCACCTTCCCCACGACGGCCTCAACACCGGCAAGGTAGTCGGGCCTGCGGCACAGCAGTTCCACCTGCTGTGGGTAGGCACGGACCACCGGTACCGAGAAGCGATACATCTGCGTGTCGCCCGATTTGGTAACGTGGGAGTATCCGGCGTCACGCACGAAGGACATGAACCTAGAGACGAACCCCGCGTCGAGAGCCTCCGCGATGAGGACCACGTCGAGGTCCTTCGTGACGGTATCGTCCCACATCCCGTGCTCCGCGTAGATGAACTCGCGGGCGGCCCCACCAATCACCACGTATCGGTCTACGTCCCCCGCGAACCTCTCGCGCCACACGTCGACGCCGGGTATCTTCACGCCAACCTCAGCCATGGGCACCCCTCCGTAGCCTCCTCGACCGCAGCGTCGATGCGCTCGTCCGAGCGGTCGACGGTTCGCACCATCGTATATGCGTCCACCAGTCCGTCTTCCACAAACGGAGCAGGGTCGTACGAGAGCACGATCACCTCGGCCAAGCTCCCGTCATACTCGTATCCGTCCACTCGCCGCATCGACCGCGCGTCACGAGGCCCGCATGCCCTCTGAGGCGCACGGGGCGGTGCGAGCAGCGTCCTCTCCGAAAGCGCAGAGAGCCCGGCGAGCGGCAAGAAGCCGACCTCGGCCTCGCTTGCCCAGAAGCGTCTTCGCTCCGCCTCGCCGAAGACCACCGACCCCTTCTCAACGAACGAGTCAACGTCCGTCACGCGCCAGACGTTCAGGCGCCCGGTCTCCCCGAGCACGTTCTTTCCGACGGGAACCGAAGCGGATACGGTGCGCAGCGCGCGGGCGGCCGATGTGGTCGACATGCCGGTCGCCAAGCGCAGGTCGTTGGCAGTCACGCCCTCGCCCACGTGTCCCAGCAGGAACAGGAACGCCTGTCTCTCCGCGGGCCCCCACGAATCGGCTGGTGTCACCGAGCGCATCCTGCGCGCGGGCATCAGCCGCAGGAGTCCCGGCACGTACGCCTGCCCGTCGTCGGTTACGAAGCCACGCCCCTCCTCCAGGAGCACGCCCCTCAAGTACGGGGTAACCGAGGGCAGGCTGCAGACCACGGTGTCGCCCACAGCGCACCCAACCTCGTCGAGCAGTCTCGTGAGCCGTGCGGGGGCCATTCGCTCACGAGGTCTCGCGACGAGCACCCTCTCCCCAAGAACCTCCAAAGGCTGGAAGTCGAACGAGGAGTACGCAAGCATCGACAGGCCGCGCTGGAGACGCGCGTCCGCATCGTCCCTGGGTGACGTGACGCAGACGACGCCCAAAGCATTCGACAGCGTTGCTGCAATATCAACCATACAGATTCTCAATCGACCAATTTTTTGGTTCATTATAAACCAAAACGCTCCCTAAAGTCCGACAAGACTGCGTCTCCACGGACGGCGGGATACCGAAGGACCAAGATGTGACCCATTCGCACAGGAGGAGTTCCTCAGGTGCCATCGACCCCTCGCGCTGGAGCTGACGGGCATCCTCGGCAGCGGGAAAAGAGAGGTGCGTCTCCTGGAGAGCGACGACATCCTTGAGGCGACGTTCTTCTCGGAGTGCCTCGACTTCACGGGTGCCGCTGCACACAGTTCATTTAGGGTCAATCCCTAAACCTGTGGGGGGAGGCCTTGCTTTTGGCATTCCCGGACCTCCGCCGTGGTTGGCGACCACGTGTCGCGTTCCTTGGGTTTTGCGTTGGCG
>CACXDP010000346.1 GCA_902766445.1 uncultured Coriobacteriaceae bacterium | reverse complement strand
TGAGTCCACCCACCACCAATCTAGTCCTCGCCCTGAAAACAATCTCAACATACCAAATGTCACTCATAATAGCTAATAGAATCCGCGAGGGCACCCCAGGTGCCACGCCGACGCGGACGATTAGGCGGGCTATCCGTCCGCCCGCGCGGGGCATCTCTATGTGACTGTGCTATAGTGAATCAGTCAGTTTCAGGGCGGGGTGCAATTCCCCACTGGCGGTGATGGGTGCGCCACGCAAGCGTCCCCGAGCCCGCGTGCCGCACAACGAGCGGCTGACTTGGTGAGAATCCAAGGCCAACGGTCACAGTCCGGAAGAAAGAAACGGAGGCCACCATGGCTACCAACCCAAGCTCCGCCAACGATCGTCACGACGCCCACTCCACCACAGCGCAGGGGTCGGGCTGGAGCACCAAGCGCATCGCTGTGACAGCGCTCTTTTGCGCCGTCGCCGCGATCTGCACGCTCTTTCTCGAGTTTCCCATCTTGCCCGGCGTCACGTTCCTCAAGTACGATCCCTCGGCAATCGTCGCCCTCGTCGCTGGCTTTGCGTTTGGCCCAGCTACCGGCGCTGTCGTGAGCACCGTCTCGTACCTGCCGCACATCGCCACCGCAAGCGGTCTCTACGGCATGGTGATGGCCATTATCGCCACGTTGAGCCTCGTCTTGCCCGCCTCGATCGTGTACAAGCGCAATACGACCTTCAAAGGCGCGCTCGTCGGCATGGCCGTGGGCGCCGTCGTGTGCCTCGCGTGCTGCATCGCGGCCAACCTCGTGATCACGCCACTCTACATGGGCGCCCCCACGCAAACGGTCATCGACATGATCGTGCCCGCGCTTCTGCCCTTCAACGTGCTCAAGATCGCCATCAACTGCGCAGTGACGGCTTTCGTGTACAAGCCCATCACCAAAGCATTGGGCAACTAACGTGTGTTCCGCGTCTGAAGAGCGGCCTGATTCACGGGCGCAGCAACAACGGGAGGTGGCTCCGCGGTACGCGCCAGAATCCGTGCGTGCGGGAGGGCCGTCTCCCGTTGCCCCTGTCGCGCAACTCACGCATGTGACGCTGCGCTACGAAAGCGGCACGCAGGCGCTCGACGACGTGACGCTCTCCGTCAAGGCGGGCGAGCGGCTCTGCATCCTCGGCGCAAACGGTTCGGGCAAGTCCACCTTGGCTTCCGTGCTCTGCGGGCTTCTCGCACCCGACGAAGGAGCGGTCATGCTTGTGGGCGAAGACGTGTTTGACGCGTCACGCGAAGCGCCCGTCGATTTCGAAGCGTATAGACAGGCGCGACGCCATCTAGGGCTGGTTTTCCAGAATCCCGATGACCAGATCGTGACAACGGTCGTGGAAGAAGACGTCGCGTTCGGACCGGAGAACCTCGGCGTCCCTGCCAAAGAAATCGGACAACGAGTCGAGCGCGAACTGCGCCGCGTCGCCCTCACCGACTATGCGAAAGCCGACCCCACACGCCTTTCCGGCGGACAGAAGCAGCGCGTGGCGATAGCTGGGGCACTCGCCATGGAGCCGGACCTGATCGTATTTGACGAACCGGGGTCGTTGCTCGACGTCCGCGGACGCGCCGCTATCCTGCGTGTCATGGGCAGACTGCGCGACACAGGCACCACCATCGTCCACATAACACACTTCATGGAAGAATCCCTCGAGGCCGACCGCGTCGCTGTGCTTGACGGAGGGCGAATCGTGCTGGAAGGCACACCAGAAGACGTCTTTGCGCACCGGGAGACCATCGCGAGGCTCGGACTCGAAGAGCCGTTCGCGGCGCAGCTCTCCGCGCAGCTCGGGCTGGAATGGACCTGCGACGACGCAACGTTAGAGCAGGAAGTGCTCGCTTATTCGGGGACCTTGGGCGGCACGGACGTGGCGCCAGGAGCCTCAGGCTGTGTACACTTTTCATCAGCGAAGAAGCCCGACGCGTACACTATCGGGCAAAAAGTGCACACCGCTCACCCGTCCGCGGACAAAACGTGTACACAGCCCGCAGTCTGCGCGGAGCGCGTGTCTTTCTCGTATGGGCGCAAGACCAAAGCCCTTGACGACGTATCGTTCGAGCTGATGGCAGGCTCATCGCTCGCGATTGTCGGACAAACCGGTTCGGGCAAATCCACGCTGCTGCGTCTGCTCTGCGCGTTGGAGGTTCCTGACGAGGGGCGCGTTCTGGTGGGCGATATCTGCACTGGCCGCAAGCGCGACCGGCGGCGATTGCACGGCACCATTGGTTACGTGATGCAGCATCCCGAGCGGCAACTTTTCGCCGAGACCGTCTTTGCCGACGTGGCGTTTGGCCCCACGAACCTCGGCCTTTCACACAAAGAGGTACAGCAGCGATGTGCTGACGCGCTCGAACTTGTGGGTCTCAGGGGTCTCGACGACGCCTCGCCCTTCGAGTTGTCGGGCGGACAGCAGCGACTCTGTGCGCTCGCGGGTATCCTCGCCATGGAACCGCGGGTCCTCGTCCTCGACGAACCGACTGCCGGCCTCGACCCACGTGGTCGCCGCGCCTTGCGGGCCATCCTCGACGACATTCATGAGCGTGGCACGACCATCGTCGAGGTGACCCATTCCATGGAGGACGCCGCGCAAGCCGAGCGAATCGTGGTTCTTGACCAAGCACACGTGGTGCTCGACGGTACG
>CACXDP010000345.1 GCA_902766445.1 uncultured Coriobacteriaceae bacterium | reverse complement strand
TCATTCGCGCTTATGTTCCTGCCACCTTCGCCTCGCCGCCAGGACGAGCCTTGCGAGCGTTGCGATCACGGTCACGGAGTCGGCGGCTAGGGCCGCGACCCAGAGTGCAGACAGAATTTCATTTACAGGCATGTCGCCCCCCTTTCAGAAGGCGCCGCCCGCGCGCGGACCCTGCTGGCACGTGCGGGCATTGTAGCACGCAAGGGCTGCCGATAGCCGCAAGGCTGGCTTCAGGCATGCCCGCGCCGCCCGAGTGCCAAAACCGGGACCGAAAAGTACAAGAAAACTGGAGCTTTGTATAGTTTTACCGTCTCATTCGCCCACCGCGGCGAAACGAGCCCCGCGTTTGCGCAGGTAGACGGCATCGTTCGTGCGACCCCCGCGTTTCGCGAGCCCGCAGAACTATGCATATCTCGCAAAAAGCTGCACTTTTCTCATGCCGGTTTGGCACTCTTCCCGCCGCCCGCCGACGGGCCGCAGAACGGGCCGGGCGCGGTTAGGAACGACCGTGTTGACCTCCTGTTTTGCGACACTATGAATTGAGCCAGCCCCGTCACGAAAAGGTGAGCCACTCTGCCCGGAAGAAGTGGTCTTCCAGGGTCACGCCAGTAGAAGCTCGAGCACGTAGCTCGGACGGCGGCGTTTCCGCGCATGCGCGAGACGAGGTCCTTGCGTATCGTGTAGCCGCCAAGGCATCGCTCACCTTGTTGTCCAGAGTTACCACAGAAGAGAACGCCTTAACTTTCCGCTCGCGATTACCTGTCCGTCTCAAGATACGATGGGCGCAACAGATGAATACTCGTACGTACGCTTGTGCTGTCCTTCTGGTGCATAACGCCACACTGAAGGCCTTCCCTCCCCCCGGCCCCCGCGAGACGTCCGAAGCGTCCGCAATATGTACAATCGGATAGGAGGCGCGCCATCCTTCCACACCACCTTGCATACCGTTCGGTACACGGCGGTTCCCGGTCTTAACACGATACTTGCAGCCCGTCCAGGCGGGCGTCCCACGACTCGCATGCGGGACAGGGCGAGCTCGGGCAGTAGAGGGAGGCGCTCCGCAAAGGTGCCGAAGCCCACTGCCTCCCTGCATCTCCTCTCGGCGACTGACGAGGCGAGCAGGGCGAAGTCGTCCGGCGAAAGCGCTACGACCGTCCCTGCGAAGGGGTTCTCCCTTGGCGTGGCGACGTTCCCATCTGCGGCCTGTGACCTACCCGGTGGGATTGTCGCTAAACAAAGAGCCGGGTAGGCCACAGGCCGCATTCTCCGTTTGGCAACGCCATGTTACCATGCTTATGGGTTGGGCGCCTCCCTAGGAGTACCCAGCTGGTTGACTGTTAGATTATGAAATTGGTTCAAACGTACCCTATACCGCCGAGGGGGATGTCATGGCACGACGCAGGCGCACACGCACCCGCCTCTTCGCAACACGCAAAAGCGGGAGACGAAGGAGAAGGGGCACCAGAACGACACTCGGATTTTCCGGTACGATCAAGATAATCTTGATCATCATCATTTACGCCAGCTTCACGAAGGCATGTGGGGCCTTGGAGAACTCAAAGCCCGACGAGGTGATAAAAGACCTCTCCTGCATTGGGAACGAGCATTTCAGGGAGTTCGTCAAGACATACAACGAGATGTCGGGAAGTCCCCTTACGGATATCGAAGAAATCACAATCGTACAACCGGTGTGGTTACGCGGTGAGCATGGGTATAGAGCAAAGACCCACGGCCAGTATGTCGACTTCTTGGCAGAATGGACAACTGACAAGACCCTTGTGGCTTACTTTGCCAGCCAAGAAAGCGATTTCACGGAAGAGGAGTACCCCGTATTCCATGACATCGTGAAAGCATTCGATCCGAATGTGCCCGACAGGGCCCTTGAGGAAGTTTGGGCCAATGAGAGCGTGTCGAAGCGCCCGGACGATACGAACATCGGTAATCTGGGCAGCGTCGATTACACCTTCCTCCTCAATCAGAGGGGAGTATATAGAATGCATACAAGCTACGTGTACCTTCATTAGCTTTGAAGGTGGCGGAACTTCAAGAGCTTGGCTTTCCTACACCAGAACAGAAAACCCGTGGACTCACAGGAAGGCGACTAGACGAGCTCGTGGACTTCGGGTGACTGCTCGGGGCTGACGCGTGAGTCCAGCTCGTCGAGCCTGTCCGCCACGCCACTCATATACAGGCATATCGCCCTCCTTTCAGAAGGCGCCGCCCGCGCGCGGACCCTGCTGGCACGTGCGGGCAATTGTAGCACGCGAGGGCTGCCGACAGCCGCAAGGCTGGCTTCAGGCATGCTCGCGCCGCCCGAGTGCCAAAACCGGGCACGAAAAGTGCAAGAAAACTGGGGCTTTGTATAGTTTTGCCGTCTCGTTCGCCCACCGCGGCGAAACGAGCCCCGCGTTTCCGCAGGTAGACGGCATTGTCCGTGCGACCCCGTATTTCGCGAGCCCGCAGAACTATGCATACCTCGCAAAAAGCTGCACTTTTCTCATGCCGGTTTGGCACTCTTCCCGCCACCCGCTGACGGGCCGCCGAACGAGCCTGGCGCGAGGCGCGTCGGGGTGTCCGCACCTCTAGCGACGGGCGGTTCTTCTCGTTGCGTGATAAGATGAAACAACACGGGTCGGGAGGGCACCATGGGCACCTACGTCAACCCTGGAAACGAGGGATTTCGGGACATCGTCTCGGGCGAGTACGTCGACAAGACCGGGCTAATCGCGCTGGTCAACGGTGTCATCGGAACGCCTCGCAAACTTGTGTGCTCCACACGGCCACGCCGCTTTGGCAAGACGTTTGCCGCTGAGTCGCTCGTGGCCTACTACAGCTGTGGATGCGATTCGCGGGCGCTCTTTGAGAGGCTTGAGATATCCCGGGATGAGAGTTTCGAGCGGCACCTCAACGCTTATAACGTGGTGCGGCTGGACATGACGGAGTTCCGAGGCGCTGGAGATGTGGCGGAAGAGGTCAAACGCGTGATCCTAAGGGAGCTACGAGAGGAGCTGCCTTCGGCTGGAGCGGGCAACGAGGGCCATACCAACGAGATAACCTCAGCGCTCACAGATTTCGTAGATGCGACCGAACGACGCTTCGTCTTCGTCATCGACGAGTGGGATGCGCCTCTTCGCGAGCGGAGGTCCAAGTCCTCCCAGGAGGACTGGGTCTACTTTCTGCGCCTCCTCTTCAAGAACATGACCTTTACGGCAAAGGCGATCGCCGCCTGTTACATGACGGGAATCCTTCCCATCGTCCGCTACGGCACGCAGTCGGCTCACAGCGACTTCCGTGAGTACACGTTCCTGCGTCCGTACGCCTATGCCCCCTTCGTCGGCCTCACGGAGGCGGAGGTGGAGGGACTTGCGAAGCGTCATCACATGGACATGGAGGAGCTCCGTCGCTGGTACGATGGGTACGAGCTGTCGTACGTGGACAAGACTGTCAACGAGCGGCTCGTCGTGCGCACCTACGCGCCTTTCTCGGTGATAAGCGCATGCGATAACGGCGAAGTCGGCCCCTATTGGACAAGCTCGGAGGCTTTCGAGTCGCTGCGCCTCTACGTCGACATGGACTTCGACGGGCTACAGCAAGCAATCGTGCAGGCTGTGGGCGGCGCCGCCATACGCGTGGACACGGGCACCTTCGAGAACGACCTGCATGACGTGCAGAGCGCCGACGACGTACTCACGCTGCTGTGCCACCTGGGCTATCTCGCCTACGATGCCGTCATGCAACCGCACGCGTACCCAACGAAGAAGTGCGCGCCGAGTTGAGGCGCGCCGTGGCCAGGAGCCGCCACACCGAGGTGGCACGAATCGTACGCGAAAGCGACGCGCTGCTGCGCGCTACCTGGGACCTAGACGAGGAGACCGTCGCTAAGGGGATTGCTGTCGCCCACGACGCGGGGTGCGCTCCAGTTTTCTACAACGACGAGCAGGCCTTACGCGCGGTCGTGAAGTCCGCCTACATAGCCGCGGCCGACCACTACGCCCGCGTTGAGGAGCTACCCTCGGGACGCGGCCTCGCCGACGTGGTCTACGTGCCCCGCCGGGGTGACGCGGCTCCCGCGCTCGTCGTCGAGCTCAAGTGGAGCCGAAACACGAAGGCCGCCATGGGGCAGGTCAAGGACCGAGACTACGCCCAGGCCCTTCGCGGCTGGGGAGGGCCCGTCCTTCTTGTCGGCATCACCTACGACCCGAAGTCGAAGGTCCACACCTGCCAGATTGAAGAAGCGTGAGGCAAAAGGACACCCTCTGCCTCAAGGCAGATGACCCCTGACAGCATTCCTTTGGGCGTGCCCCCGAAATAACGATTGACATGCAACATGTTGCAGATTACCCTAATATGCAACATGTTGCAGATGGAGGCTAGAGTGACAACTATCAGGGTGGCTAGGCAGGTCGGAGCTTGCATCCGGACTCGCAGGCTTGCGGTCGGTATGACTCAGGAAGAGCTGGCACGCAGCTCGGGCATATCGGTCCGAACCATTATCTCGGTGGAGCTTGGGGACAATACGAACGTCGGATTTGGCAAGCTTCTGGCGATCTGCAATGCCGTCGGTCTTCGAATGATGCTGGAAGACGATGAGCCGATGTCGCGCGAGAACTCTCGGGAGCATGGCGGCTACAAATCGGTGGACGAGATGATAGACGCCTATCTCTCCTCGCTTGGGAGGGACTAGTATGGCGGTTACTGAACTCTGCGTGATAATCGGTGGCTCGATTGCCGGCACCCTGACCCAAGACGCTCAGGGAATCATCAGCTTCCGATACCAGCCGCACTACGACGGCGTACCTCTTTCCGTCTCTATGCCGCTCGCAAATCGCACGTATCCGCAAAAGGTTATACGTCCGTTTCTGTTTGGCCTTCTCCCGGATGGAGAGGAACAACGCAGTGCCATAGCCGAGGAGTACGATGTGAGGCCAAACAACCCGGTCGCGCTCCTATCTCATATCGGACTCGACTGTTCGGGATCTGTCCAGTTCTGCCGCAACGACAGAGAGTCCATACGCGCAGCGATAGAGAGGACGGGTACGTATGTCCCGCTCTCGGATCACGAGGTAGCGTTGCGCCTCTGAACGGGGACGGAGGCGTTTCACCAATGCGGTGGGATGCCCCTTGCCATACTATGTTTATCGCACATGCCCTTGGTGTCCCAGGGCTTCGTGTGACAAGACGAAAGGAGCCAGACATGAGCGAGACCAACACCCGAGACACCCATGACATCGTCGAGGCGCAGCGCG
Source organism: uncultured Coriobacteriaceae bacterium (assembly GCA_902766445.1). GTDB lineage: Bacteria > Actinomycetota > Coriobacteriia > Coriobacteriales > Atopobiaceae > RUG440. The sequence continues at coordinate 11,395 of CACXDP010000345.1, read as the reverse complement.
CCCATTACCGGTCTGGCGCCACGCGCAGCCTGGCGGGGCGCGTGCGAGCGCTCGAGGCACTGCGGGATGCGATTCGCGCACACGAGGATGACATTCTTGCGGCCCTGCACGCAGACCTCGGCAAGGCCCCGTTCGAGGGATACGAGACCGAGGTCGGCATCGTGCTGGAGGAGATCAAGGTCGCCCTGCGTCACGTCCGGCAATGGGATCGCCCGCAGCGCAAGCCGACGCCGCTCGTCCACTTTCCCTCGACGAGCCGCCTCCACTACGAGCCCTATGGAACCGTTCTCATCATGGCGCCGTGGAACTATCCCTTCCAGCTGACGATGGACCCGCTGGTAGGAGCCATCGCGGCGGGAAACACAGCCGTGCTCAAGCCCTCCGCCTACGCGCCGGCCACGGCAGCGGTGATGGAGACCATCGTGGACGAGGTCTTCGCGCCAGAATACGTCGCCGTCGTGCAGGGCGGAAGGGAGGCGAACCAGAACCTGCTCGCCGAGGAGTTCGACCTCGTCTTCTTCACGGGAAGCCCCGCCGTGGGCAAGGTCGTGATGAGGGCGGCGGCCGAGCATCTGACGCCGGTCGTGCTCGAGCTTGGCGGCAAGAGTCCCTGCATCGTGGACGCCTCGGCCGACGTGCGCCTTGCAGCCACGCGCATCGCATGGGGCAAGTTCCTCAACGCCGGCCAGACCTGCGTCGCCCCGGACTACATCTACGCGCACGAGTCCGTGGCGACAGAGCTCGTGGCACAGCTTTGCCGAGCCATAGGCAAGATGTACGGCGACGACCCCCTGAGCAGCCCCGACTACCCAAAGATCATCAACACCCGCCACTTCGACCGACTGCGCCACCTGCTCGAGAGCGGCACGCTCGCCTGCGGCGGCGAGTCCGACCCCCAGACGAACCAGATCGCCCCGACCGTGCTCACCGGCGTGACCTGGGGCGACGCCGTCATGCAAGAGGAGATCTTTGGGCCCGTGCTCCCCGTCCTCACCTACCGCAGCATCGAGGACGTAATCGCGGAGCTATCCACCCGGCCCAAGCCCCTCGCCTGCTACCTGTTCTGCCGCGACCGCGACATCGAGCGCGAGGTGATCGAGCGTGTGAGCTTCGGCGGCGGATGCGTCAACGACACCATCGTGCACCTGTCGAACCCGGCGCTCCCCTTTGGTGGCGTCGGCAACTCCGGCATGGGCCACTACCACGGGCGCTACAGCTTCGAGACCTTCAGCCACCCGAAGGCCGTGATGCGCAAGTCCAACCTGCTCGACATACCGCTGCGCTACCCGCCCTACGGCAGACGCCTTGCCCTGCTCAAGAAGGTGCTCGGGTAGTCTCGGCACGTGTCACCCATTCCTACAACCCAGCTTCGCGGTAGCGCTCATACGAAGCGTTCCATAACGCGTAGGCAGGGTCTGACCGTCGATCCACCAAGCAGTACTCCCTCGACAGGAGTTGCCCCACGTACCTAGACACCTTGACCGCACCCGCGTGATTGAGATGGTCTCCCGCATCGTAGGTCTCGTTCGACCAGTCAATAGCAATCTCTTCCCGCGCCAGGTTGAGATCCACAAACGTCACGCCAAGCTCGTCCGCCACAAGCTGGGTACCGTTGTGTTTGGCCATGTTCCAGTTGACAGGTGAGGGGGTGCTCATCAGCACCGGTGTCGCCCCGTGTGCACGACAACTTCTCACCATCAGACGCAACCAGAGCTGGTTGTTGCGCGGGACCCGAGCCACCTCATCCGAGGCTGCTCCGTAGTCAGACACGTCGGCCGCCTTCACATCCTTGATTGGCTGATACCCCTTGTAGTCATCAGTCCACGTCGCCCGAGGTCGGGTATGGAAGTCAGCCACCGTGAGGGCCTTCCACCTGTTGTGGTACTCCAACACGGGAAACACATCCTGGGCAAACCGAAAGACACCATCGCCCAGGGAGAACTCCCTGTACAGAAAGTCCGTCTCGATTACCACCACTTGCGGGCTTTGATTCTCGAGCGCACGACTAAGCAACGTATTCCCATAGGGAAGGATTTGCCCTGCAGTAGCTGCCACATACGACGTGAACCCTTGTTCATGCCACATCTGAAGCGGGGAATACGCACGATAGACCTCGCTATCCCCAACGAACAGCACGTCGATAGAGTGTTCGCGCTCTCCAAGAAACCCGTTTGCCACGGGCTCGACCATGCCGCATTCCGCTCGATTGTCTTTCGGCATGAACACGACGGAAAGGCCGGCGGCACTCGCCAGCAGCAATCCCATGAGCAGCAGTACCACACCCAAGCACCTGATTCGCCTCATCATACCGCACCTCTCAGAATGACGCGTACATTGGATCGACGGCCACGTAGCCATACCCGTATGCGCCAAACACCGCGACGACAGCCAACGCAAACACTAGAACCACGCACCGGACGATTGGGCCCTTCGAAGCCATCACGTCCCACGGCGACTCCAATCGTTCGCCGATGGCATCCAATAGCAGCACACAGGCAGTCCCCACTCCGACTGCCCAAATGTCTTGCGCGTCCAGGCCCAGCGACAGCACGGTCCCATCCACAAGGGAACTGACCCCCGGCTGTTCAGCCATTCTGCGCAGCATCTCCACCGCAACGTCGAACCCCTTCGCCCGAAACACGAGCTCTCCCACACAGACAATCACAAGCGTGCGCACGATGCGCAACGCCTGATATGGAAACGCATCCCGATTCACTCGCAGGCGCGAAGCCAACTCTTGAGCCAGAAGCTCCACCAAGTTCCCAAGCGAGATAATCACGAAATAGTACATGCCGAATGCGATGAACTGCGTTCCGGCACCATGCCATATGCCATTGCCCAGCCACACAAAGAAGAGCGCGCAGACGCTGACGAGCGTGGTGCCCAATCGCTTGCCCAGACGCCGCCGCGCACGAAGCGCAAGCACCTTGCAGGGCTTCGAGAAGAGAACGGGATAGTATACGTAATCCCTGAACCAAGCGCCCAGCGTGATGTGCCACCTCCGCCAAAACTCCGACGCGGTTTTGAGAAGAACGGCCCACGGAAATTCTCCGGCAGCTTGATGCCAAACGTGCGCGCCATACCCAGAGCCACATCCATGGTCCCGGAGAAATCGCAATACAGCTGGACGGTGTAGGCGACAGCGGCGAGCGCGATGATGCCGCCATCATACGAGGCGTAGTTGTCAAACACCTTGCCCACCATAACGCCCAGGCGGTCGGCTATGACGAGCTTCTTTGCAAAGCCCACGACCATGCGAAGACTGCCCGCATACGCGTTTCGCCATTTCAGTGGAGAGCCAGCCCATAGCGTCGGCGCGACCTCTGCATATCGTGCGATCGGCCCCTCCATGACGCACGGAAAGAAGCACAGATAGAGGGCGACATGGCCAAGGTTTCTTTCCGTCGGCAGCGCCTCGCGGTACACGTCGACGAGATACGCAACTGCCATCAGGGTGTAATACGATATCCCGACAGGCGCGCCAATCACGGGAAGCCTCTTCTTGAAACCTAGCCCGTCGAGCAGGACGGACAACGGGCCGCAGTACTTCAACGCCGCAAGCATTCCCACGTTGAACGTGATGCCTGCTGCAACTATCCAGCGCGCCCGCCCCTTGTAGCGGTCGATGAGTGCGCGTCTCGACTCGGACGTATGTGTGAGGGCGCGATTCCTCCTGTCATACAGTACCCCGAGCAGTCGTCCGCACACATAGGTCGTCAGCGTCGTTGTCCACACGCATACGATGAGTCCCCGGCTCAGAATCCATACGAACCAGTAGCTCGCAGCCAACAGGACGAGCCATCGAAACCGCCTCGGCACCACCGCGTAAGCGAATACCGAGGCGGGAAAGATCAGGCACACGAACGATACGGAAAAGTAGGACGTCATCCAACATGCCCCAGCCAGTCGAGCTTCTGCTCCTCCGCACGAATCTGCGTGATGAGGTCGGCGATGGCGTCCACCGAGTCGAAGTTGCTCGCCACGATGTCTACGGCGGGAATCATGATCGAGAACGTCTCCTCCAACTCCAGGACGAGCGACAACACTTCGAGCGAGCTGAGGTGTCTACCGGTGACCAAAGAGGTACACGTGTCATAGTCAACGTCTACGCCCAGGTCTTCGAGAATCTCGCGAATTTTGCCTTTCATTTCATGCCCCCTCACTTATTTGCGACCGAATTGCGCGTTTTCCCAATCGGCTGCGTTGATCGGATATGTCTCCAGCCGGTCTCTCACCTGCGTCATGCGACCATCGCTTTCGACCATCACAACACGCGGCAGGTCACGGCTCAGAAAGATGGATATTCCCTCCGTCATGCAATATGCGCCAGCCTTCTCGAACGCAATCACGTCGCCGAGGCGAGGCGAACCGCATGGGACCTGCTTCGCGAGCACGTCATGAGTCGTGCAGAGCGACCCGCAGATATTCCATATCGCCTCCCCCTCATCGCTGCGATCGGGATAGAACCTGCAAGGCGCCAACCCCGTGCCCATGGAATGTCCGTAGTACACAATCTGATGCATCCCACCATCCACTATCGCGTAGTTGCGACCGTAGTTACTCTTTGTGTCGACGACGCGAGTGAGATACGTGCCACATGTCGCCGCGATGGCACGCCCCATCTCCACAATCACCTTCCCTCGGTATCGCAGCTGGCCCAAGGCATCACCCAACACGCGGAGCTGGGTTTCTTCCGTGGTCTCTAGCTCATGGCCTTCGTGCTGAAAATACATGACGGGAATACCAGGTCCGTACTCGAGCTCGGCAATCTCCAGTTCGAGCTCGCTTTCCAAGCGCTCCACGAAGGCGTCCAGACTTGCCAGCTCACGTCTCAGGCGCTCCGCCGACAGGTTTTGCGTCCCGGAAAAGAACTGTATGCCTCGCATGTCCATCAGCTCGCCTTGTCGCGCCCGATCGATGAGCCTATACGTACCCTCCGCATCGAGTCCGAACTGATTGCCACTCGAAAGGCGAATGAGTATGGGTACACGAACCCCCAGCGCAATCGCAATTCTTTCCAGCTCCTCGTACTGCTGCACGGACTCGACGGTATATCGGCACATCTGCGCACCTCCCCCGATCAGCTCGAACTCGAGCCCCAAATCCTTATGGACCCCTGACACCACCAGCTTTTTTGTAGGAAGACCCGCGAGCTTGCATATGCGCATCTCACCTGTTGAGCAAGCCTCGATGCGCTCGATCTGCGCCTCGATGCTGCCAACCACAAACGGGTTGGCCTTCATCGCAAAGCAAATCGAGACCCTTTCGGGCAGGGCACGCCGAATGCGTTGAACCGACTCCAGGAGCTCCTCCTCGTCAAAGAGATACAGGGGCGTCCCGAACCTTTCCGATGCCTCAAGTACTGTCTCTTCATTCACGACTACTCGCCTCCCAAGCTACCCATGCGATACGTTTGCTCAAGCAACTGAGCACGATCGACCTTTCCGTTCTTGTTGAGCGGCATGCCACTCACCCTGCGCACCGTCGAAGGACGCATGTAGAACGGCAGTCCGCCTGCAACGAATCTCCTAACCTCCACCTCAGACGCATCCCCTTCGTAGTAAGCTCTCAATCTCCGACGCCGACTGTCGTATACGCATCTGCACCTCCTTACCTTGGGCATCTTTTCGACGGCGAGATCTATCTCCTCCAGCTCGATGCGATGACCCATGTGTTTGATCTGGTTGTCTTTCCTGCCATGGAAGTAGAGTTCTCCCCTCTCGGAAACGACAGCCAAGTCACCCGTGTGGTACACGCGGTCGGGAAAGCGTTCGTGAAGAGGGTTTTGCGTGAACGCACGTCGCGTCTGCTCGCATGCTCCCACATAGCCAAGCGCCAGAGATGGGCCACGGACGACGATCTCTCCGGGCACCCCAGGCTGTCGGACCTCTTCGCCCTCGGAATCGATAAGCAAGACGTCGCAATGCGGCAGTGCGCTACCCAGGGGAACCCCATCCTTATATTCGCGATGGGAATCGAGGCGCAGATAGAGGCAGTTGCAGGTGATCTCCGTCGGGCCATACAGGTTGTAGAACGTCGCCTGGGCAACATGCTCGAACCATTCCCGCAGATGTCGCCAAGGCATGGCTTCACCGCTGAACGCGACGATACGGAGATCCGGCAGAGAGAGCTGGTTAAATGAATGGTATGCGCTTACGATGCACAGCGCCGCCACCGCCCAGATCAGGACGGTCACCCTTTGTTCCGAGAGGTACGCCATAAGGGCAAGCGGTTGCATGAACAGCTCACGCGGCACAATCACCAAGGCAGCGCCCGTCGCAAAGGCGCTATAGATGTCCTTGGTCGACACGTCGAAGTCAAACGGGGCTTGGTTTCCGATACGATCGTCAGCTCGAATCTCCAAGACAGCGACAAAGGCGTCTATGAAGCAGCGTATGGCTCGATGGCTTATCGCCACGCCTTTGGGCACGCCCGTAGAACCTGAGGTGAACATGACATAGGCTGGGTCATCAGCAAGCGTGGCGCAGCGAGCCTCGTGCAGCAATGCCTCGTCAAGACTCCCGACCATGAGGTCAGCCACGTCCATGGTCTGTTCGTACCAGTTGGCGCAATCTGGTATGCAGGTGCCGGAACGGTCCAACACCACGAGCGGGCATTCCAATACGTCCAGGATGTACTCCATGCGGCCCTCGGGGACGCCGATGTCCACGGGTACGTAGTATCCCCCCGCATACAAAGCCCCCATCATCACGCAAAGCGTCCGGATTCCCTTCTCCATGGCAATGACGACTGCGTGGCCGCGCGCTCCCCGGCGCGCGAGTTCAGAGCCTACCCGCTTTGCCTGCTCGGCAAGTTCGGCGTACGTGAGAGACTCCTGCCCTTCGACCACGGCAACGGCATGCGGAGTGTTCAATGCGCTACTCTCCAGATAGCGGAGCACGTTGGTGTCCGTGTGCATAGCAAATCCTTTCAGCGTCTTCGCCTTTACGTACGTTCCACGATACGTACCGCACGTTTATGCCAGCCAAACGAAGACCAAAGGATTCTTTAGTATGCAGTTCAAGCCTCAGGACAATTGCATTTAGGAACAGAGGGGTAGCTCGATAATAACCTCGGAAGCATAAGGAGGACATGGATTATCACGAAGGTATATTCGACCGCCCTGTGCCTGTACGCCCTTCTTTGCAATCGTGAGTCCGAGGCCCGTGCCCTTGCCCGACTCGCGCGCGACATTCTGCGTCACGAATGGCTCGAAGGCTCGCACCTTCAGATCGTCGGGAAAGCCCACTCCGTCATCCGACACGCTCACCAAGGCGTGCCCATCCTCCTCGTGACACGACACGCAGATCGTCGTGCCGGCCTCATTGTGCTTGCAGGCATTGGAAATGAGGTTTCCCATCACGCGCGAAAAAAGCCCGGTGTCGAGCTTTGCGTACAGACGATTCTCCGTGATGTCCACTTCCATGACGTCCCCGGCCTGCTCGACCTCTGCACTCGACGCTATCGCCGCAAGGCGAACTTGTTCGCATAGATCGCACCTAACGAGATTTGCCACGAAGGCAGGGTGATTCAATCGCGCGACGGCAAGCAGCGCGTCAAGAAGCTGGTTTGCCAGCTGTGCTTTCTCGTACATGGCATGGAGGTAGGCCTCCCTTTTGCATTCGGGAACACGCCCGTCTTCGAATGCGCGCGCATATCCTCCTATCACCGCAAGCGGAGTCTTGAGGTCATGAGAGACATCCGCGATAAGCGTCTGGTTCTCCTCACGCGCGACGTCGAGGACATCCATGAGTTCGACGAAGCTACGGTAGGCCGTGCGCAGTTCAAGAGGGAGCTCATCCTCGCGGAGGGGTCGCCCCTTGTCATCGCGCCTTGCACGAATCGCATCCTCGAGCGGTCGCACCGACCGACGTATGAGCTTAAAGACTACGGTTATAAAGAGCGCCGTCAACACGAGCGCCATCGCGAGCGCCACGTACCATACCTTGTCTGATTCCGCAAACAACGCACGGTATGTCTTTTCTCCAACTATGGGCGAAGCGAGGACGAGGGTACGCTGGGCTCCCGAGGAAGTCTCGTACTCATACTTTCCTATCTGCATGTTCTTGCCGAACCTACCTCGTATGAGCGAAAACTCCTCTTCCGTCAGCGCTTTGACACCAGGAAAAAGGTCCCCGTCCACGATGTTGAGCTCGGCATCGCATCGACAACGCCCAAGCACATGTACGGTCCCGTTCTCCTCCCTTCGCTCGCACAGAAGAATCTCGCAGAGGATGTCATCCGCAGACGCATCGCCGCCATCCGTCTCAACCACTTCGTAGTAGACCTCGTCACCAATGCCAGACGCCACGATGGGAAGGTCGGAGAAGGGAACGAGCGTGCCGATATCCTCTGATGTGGAGTATAGGCACGCACCTTTTCCGTCGTAAACGACCAACTCGCTTGCATCCGAGAGCATGCCGGACAGCGCATCGAAGCGGTCGTTCTCGAGGGCACCTGTTTGCTCCGCCAGCGTGTCTATGGTTACGGAAACGGGCGAGAGGATGTGTTGTGACTGCATACGAGCCATCAAGAAGATCAGCACCATGACGCACGAGTAGGCTGCAACGCACATCATGCAGCGAAACGTCAGGCTCCCAAAGACCGTCTGCATCGCAACCGCAGCGTTTCGCCTCACACCATCACTGCGCTTCAAAACGATACCCCAGTCCTCTGACGGTGACGATGGCGCTTGGGCGCAGGGGATCATCCTCTATCTTTGCCCTGATGTTCGATATGTGCACCATTACCGTGTCCCTCGATCCAGGATAGTCCTCCCCCATGGCAGCCTCGTAGAGCTGCGCTTTGGTGAACACGCGACCCGGAGCCGACATGAGCTTGGCCATGACCTTGAACTCGAATGCCGTGAGGGGAATAACCACTCCGCGCTTGCGCAGAACGAACTCCTCCAAGTTGAGCTCGAAGTCGCCAACCCGCGTTATCATCGACGGGCTATCACGCCTCTCTTCGTCGCCTGTGCTCGCCCTTCCCATCGTCTTGTATCGGCGAATGGCTGCCTTTACATAGGCAATCACCTCCATGGAATCGAAAGGCTTTTCGATGAAACTGTCAGCGCCAAGCTCCAGGCTCAGGGTCTTGTCCACCTGCTGTGTGCGAGCAGAGAGGACGATCACTGGCGCCTCGCAAAACGTTCGCATCTCCTGAACGAAATCGAACCCGTTCATGATTGGCATCATGAGATCGAGCAGGACGCACGAAACCTCGTGGCTGCGAAGCATGGCCAGGCCATCAAGCCCGTTCTTTGCCGCAAGCACATCAAAACCGCTGCTCTCAAGGTAGATTCTCAGTATCTCTACGATATCGGCATCGTCTTCGACCAAAAGAACCCGTTCGCTCATCGTCCACCTCCCAAGGCATCTGTCAACTCGCGCCGTCAGTGGCACCATGGTAGTCCAATGCGACCTTGGCTAAAGACATGCTTGGCAAAGCTAAAGAAACGTTATGAGAGCGTATCGCCTACGCTTTAGGTGAGCCCCCTATCGTTCTAGATGTCGGACGCAATACGGCATTCGGCACGAACGAGAAAGGAACCTCGACATGAAGGCAAGCACGACGAGCAAAGCCCTCGCCATCGCACTCACCCTATGCTTGGGGGCCGCTCCTCTGGTGGGCTGCGGCAACAAGTCCAAGGCTGAGGCGTCCAAGTCAACAGCACAACAGACGCAGACGCAGACGCAAAATGAGGAAACGTCAGACACGTCAAGCACGTCAGGCATAAGCACCAATAATGACACGGGAACTTCAAGCAGCTCCAGCACGAACAGCACAAGCAGCGGGACCTCGACCGGAACGTCAAACCGGACCACTGGGTCGAGCACGAGCGGCGGCATCAGCCGAAACAGCGGGTCGAGCTCTAGCAGCAGCAGCCAGGGCACCGGGTCGAGCTCGAGCACTTCTAGTGGAGCATCCAACTAGCTTGGCTCTCCCTTCGCATGGTGGCCCCATCATCGATGGGGCCACTTTTTTGATGCCTGCACGAGATGATGGCGACGGAAGTCCCAGGTGAGTCGCTAGATCGTGAACTCGGCGTAACCGGGTGCGACGTCTCGCTCGTCATCGTCTGGTTCGGGCATCGCATGCTGGAAGTCGCTGGAGCCGATGAGGCCTGCCACCGTGACGCGCGGGTCTTGCCACATGATGTCGAGCATCTCGATGAAGTCGCGAATAACCTCGCGCGGCGTGATGTGACTCTCGGCCCCCACGCGCCCGAGCTCGAGCTGCAGGAACTCCGCGAGGTCATCGTCGGTAAGACTTCGCGCATAGCCAAAGAGATCCGCGTGGATGTCGGCCAGCTTCTCGATGAGGACGAAGAGCTCCTCGTGAGTGAGCGGCTGCAGGCGGATGACCGGCGCGAGCAGATCGACCATGCCCTCGCGTCCGAAACGCCCCTGGGTGAGGCGCGAACGCAGTGCCTCGTAGGAGTACAGTCCGCGGCGACGGTCCTCCACCGTCTGCGGCGTTCCACTCATGATGACGCCCAGGTGCTCGGCTCGTCCTTGCAGCGCGTCGTTATACATAGTAAGAATCGTCTCGTAGTTATACTGGCGACTGATGGCGTTGGGAATCTTGTACAGGTTCACGAGCTCGTCCACGAGGACGACCAACCCTGCGTAGCCCGCCCCCACGAGGAAGCGCGCAAGCAGCTTGACGTAGTCGTACCAGTCCCCGTCGCCGATGATGGTGGTGACGCCAAGCTCCTGGCGAGCCTCGGTCTTTGTTCGATACTCACCGCGGAACCACTTCGTGACATAGGCCTTGGTCTCGTCGTCGCCCTCCACGTGGGCGCGGTAATACTGGGCAAGCAGGCGTGCGAAGTCGAAGCCGTGTACCATCTCGCGCAGGTCGGCGATGACGGCATAGATGCGCCGCTCGACCTCGGCGGCAAAGGCCGGATCGTCAGGAGAGGTGCCGTCAGCTGCGACCTGCGCCTGCACACCACTGATCCAGCGATCGAGCACGAGCGTGAGCGCACCGCCCTCGGGCCGCGTACGCGTGGAAAGGTTGCGCACTAGCTCGCGATAGGTCGCAAGCCCCTGGCCCTTCGAACCCTGCAGGCGACGCTCGGGCGAGAGGTCGGCATCAGCGACCACGAAGCCCTTCCCCATCGCGTGGTTGCGGATGGTCTGTAGCAAGAAGCTCTTGCCGCTGCCGTAGCGTCCTACCACGAAGCGGAAGGACGCCCCGCCATCGGCAACGATCTCCAAGTCACGCAAAAGCGCTCCGATCTCGGCCTCGCGTCCCACCGTGATGTAGGGCAGGCCGACGCGCGGCACGACGCCACCTTTGAGCGAGTTGATGAGAACGGTGGCGATGCGCTTAGGTACGGGCATGTGAACTCCTTCGTCCTTGTTTGCGCGTACCAGTATAGTCCAAG
>CACXDP010000344.1 GCA_902766445.1 uncultured Coriobacteriaceae bacterium | reverse complement strand
TTCGTCGGAAACCTTCGCCTCCAGCCGCTGCGCCACGAACTTGCCCTGCGGCGCCTGTGAATCGAGTTCGACCGAGACCGAGGGCTCACCCGGATCCGCGTCCCCGGGCTCGATTGCGTCCTCGCGCTCCGTCAGATGGTAGACGGACGCCTCAAGATTCTGGTCGGCAACCTCGGCAAGCGCGAAGGACACGCTCACGTCCTTGCCCTCGGCGGGCTGGACCTCATTGCCCTGCGCATCGAGCACCTTGATGTCGAGGGTATGGGAGACGCCCACGTTGCGTCCCTCCCCGCGGACCACCGCCACGGCTGCGTCCGCCTGAGTGTGGACGTCCTCCCCCGCGCGCTCGACGGAGAGCGTCGCGTCCGCCGGGAAGACACCCGCCGCCGCCTTCACGGACACCTTGACGTCGTCCACTATCTGCTCGCCCTCGAAGGCTGGCGTGTCTTCGCCCTCCTCCATGGATGCGGAGTCGGGTGCGTCTTGGGTGGCTTCGTCCGTCGATTTGTCCGTGGCGGCATCCGTCCCCTCTTTTGCGTTGTCATCATCCGCCTCTGAGGCGGTGCCGCCCTCCGATTCGTCCGCAGTGCCACTATCTGCCGGCTCTTCCGAGTCCGGCTGGTCCTCGCCCGGGGCGTTCGACTCCCCGGCCTCCGTCTGCGTCTCCGCCTCGTTGGCTGCTTCCGGCTCTCCGTTCGGCCCATGCTCCGCAGCCGATTCCGACCCGGCGCTTGGCTGGTCTCCAGCCAGCGTGTTCGCCGCCTCGGCGAGGGCTGGCAGAGGGATGAGCCCCATCACCAGTATCATACTCGCGATGTACGCGAGAAGCCGCACGCTCAAAGAGTCCCTTTTTCGGCTCATGCCACGTCCCCTATCTGTCCGTCACCCATCACATGCGATGCTATTCGCTTCATATAGATATTATAATCATATACTATTTCTACATCATGTTAACGAACAATTTGTGTTCAATCTGTCCAATGTCGCGTCCGCACGCGCGCCATGGTAGCCGGGGCCGTTTGTCGCGCTGAGCCTAGGACAAACGATGAACTCTGAGCCACGCCCGATTCGGCGAAATGGAGGTGTGGTGCGCCGTGGGGGACACCAGCGTTCATTCGTTTGTCCTACGCTGAGCCAAACGGCCCCGGACCCCATGTCACGGAACGTTACAATGAAAGGGACGACAGGCGGCTCGGAAAGGAAAACCCATGGACGACATCATGGTCATCGGCATCGCAGGCGGCAGCGGAAGCGGCAAGACCACCATCACGTTGGAACTTGTGAAGCAGCTCGGTCCGCAGGTCACGGTAATCACGCACGATAACTATTATCGCGCCCATCACGAGATGACGTACGAAGAGCGCAGCCTGCTCAACTATGATCATCCGGACGCCTACGAGACCGAACTTTTGACCGAGCATCTTGCGGCCCTGCGTCGCGGCGAGAGCGTCGAGGTGCCGACGTACGACTTCTCCATCCACGATCGCGCGGACGCCACCATGACGATTCATCCGTCAAGGGTCATCATCGTGGAGGGAATCCTGCTTTTCTTCCACCCCGAGCTGCGCGAGCTCATGGACATCAAAGTCTATGTGGACTGCGACGCCGACGTACGCATCCTACGTCGCATCGTGCGCGACGTGAAGGAGCGAGGACGCAGCCTGGACAGCGTCATCAAACAATACCTCGCGACGGTAAAGCCCATGCACGAGGCTTTCGTGGAACCATCCAAGCGCTTCGCCGACATCATCATCCCCACGAGCGAGCGCAACACCGTCGCCCTCGACATGCTCGTGAATCGCATCCAGGCACACCTGACATAAAGGATGAGGGCAAGGAAACCCCGTTCCCTTGCCCTCCGCTAACTACAACCACGCCCTCAGGCGTTCAAGCTCTTGCTCGGCGACACGCTGACCCTCGAAATAGGTGGCCATGAGTCGACGTGGATCATGTTCGACACGGTGCGCCGGCAGGGGCTCGCGAGGGCAGAGGACGAACGCCGCACCCTCGCGCTTCTGCGCAAACGTGTAGGCATGTGCCTCGTTGTAGACCTCCGGACGCCTTTCCATAGCCCGTGCTATCGCGGGCTGCCTACGAAGCGCCAGACGCATGAGGGGCCATGCAGCGCTCTGTCGCTTCACATAGTCACGCGTCTGAGTGAGCACCACCACATTGCGCTCGTAGCCTTGCCCCTCAAAGAAACGGAGGGGAATCGGATCCGCGATGCCCCCGTCGAGCATCTGGTCCCCTTCACGTTCCACTGGCCTCGAAACGACCGGCATGGAGGAAGACGCCCGCACCCACATGAGCATGTCTTCGTCCGCGCGCTCGCAGCAGTGATACACCGCTTCTCCGCTCGAGACGCTCGTACACACCACCCAGAAGGGTACCTTCGAAGCCTCGAACGCAGCCATGTCAAAGGGGTCGAGTTCGAAGGGCAGCTCACGGTAGCAGAAGTCCGCGCCAAAGAGGTCGCCCGTGCGCACGAGCGAACGTACGCTGCAGTAGCGCGGGTCGCGGCAATAGGCCAGGTTGTAACGCAGCGCCCGACCGACCTGCCCCGACTGGTAGTTGCAACCAAAACACGCCCCCGCCGAAACGCCGACCACACCGTCTAGCCGTACGTCGTTTTGGATGAGGACGTCGATGACGCCAGCGGTGAACATGCCACGCATCGCACCGCCCTCAAGTACGAGCCCAACCTTCCCCATCACACACCTACCAGCCGCTTACGCCTCGATGTCCCAGAGACGAATCTCGGCGCTCGGTGCCTCAACGACCACGGAGTAGGTCTTGGGATAGTAGCGCGTCGAGAAGGCCAGCACGCCGTCGTTGACGAAGACCTCAATCGAGGAGGCATCCCCTACCACGCGCACCTTGTCGAGGTAGTCAAGCCGCTCGAAGCGCTGGATGCGTCCCGCGCCGACGGACTTCTCGCCCTCGTCGGTGAAACGCATCGCAAAGCGGCCCTTCTCCCACGTAAGCGTGAGCTCCTCGGCGATGGTCGCCTTGAACTCGCGGCTTCGAATGCCCACGGCCTCCATGTCGAAGCACTTCGTTCCCTCAGCCTCGAGCGCCGCGTTGGAGAAGCGCCCGTTGTGGCGGTAGCGCTCCAGCTCGCGCACGGGCATCTGCAGAATGCGTCCGTTGCGTGCCGTAATCTCGCGTGGAATCGTGAAGCAGTGCTGCCAGCCGTCCTCTACGGTGAGGTTGGTGTAGAACTTCTCGTCGGGCATGCCCATCCAACCGATGAGGATGCGCCTGCCACCCGCCGTCTCGAAGGTCTGTGGCGCGTAGAAGTCAAAGCCGGCATCCCATAGCGCAAAGGGCTTGAACTGGCAGTCGCCAAGCACGTCGCCGTGGAGCACGAAGTAGCCGGACTGATAGACGTTGCGACGATCCCACTCCTCCCCGGAGAGGCCTTGCGGCGAGACCGAGAGGACCTTGGCGATGGGGTCGGTGTCGCGGCGCGCGTCGTCGGTGACCTCGAAATAGTCCGGGCACTCCCACATGTACCCAAAAGGCTCGTCCGAGGTGATGCGGTTGACAAGTCGCCAAGTGTCGAGGTCGTCAGACTCAAAGACCAGCACCTCGCCCGTGTCGTTCTTTTTGCGAGCACCCTGCACCATGTAGTACTTGTCGCCGGAGCGCCAGACTTTGGGGTCACGCACGTGATTCGTATCATCCTCGGGATAGTCGTCGTTGTCGAGCACGAGCTTCTTGTGCGAGAAGTGCACGCCGTCCTTGCTCGTCACGTGGATGGTGTTTGCCTCGCGACCATTCATGACGTAGTCGTAGCCCTCGGCGTCCTCGCGCTTAACATTGCCGGTGTAGAAGACATGCATCGTGCCGTCATCCTCGACGAGTGCACTGCCCGAATAGACACCGCCCACGTCGAATGGCTGGTCAGGATAGAGCGCCGTGCCCTCATAGGTCCAGATGACCATGTCCTTGCTCGTGGAGTGTCCCCACATCTTGACCCCGCCCTCCGCGTTGAAGGGCGAATACTGGAAGTAAGCATGGAAGGTGTCGCCAAGCTGTGCGAGGCCGTTGGGATCGTTGAGCCAGCCCACCGGCGGGGTGAGATGGAATGTCTGCGCAAAACGTCCTTGGTTGGCGTTACTCTCCACAATCTTGCGAAGG
>CACXDP010000343.1 GCA_902766445.1 uncultured Coriobacteriaceae bacterium | reverse complement strand
GCAGAAGAGGAAGTACCTCTCGGCCAAGCTTCTGACCCTGTTCGTCGAGTATCCGGTGATATTCCTCGGCTAGTCGATTCAGGACGAGAACATAAGGTCGATCCTCGGCGACATCTGCGAGTGCCTGCCGGACGACAAGCTTGAGCGACTCAGCAGGCGGCTTATCTTCGTTCAGCATGCAAACGACACCTCTGTAGGCGAGCCCGCAATGAACTTCGGCCGCAAATCGATGCCCTCGACGCGCAGGCGGTTCGAGGTCGCGATGAGCGTGATGGGGATCGCCGAGGCATGTGCGCCGAACAGCCCGTTCCCGTTCATACCCTGCCTTGAGGAAGACGAGATAGATGTCTACGACCTGGAGAAGGCACTGAAGCAGGCACTTATCGACGTGGAGGGCGATCAGGCCGCCAAGAAGAAGCTGCTGAAGGATTCCAACTTCCGCAAGTGCATTCGTATCTACGATTTCCTGCGCTACAGAAAATAGGAAGTCCCCCAACCTTCACCAATAGTCCGAACGACGGCATTCGAACCTAGATCCAGTTGGGGGACATGCTCCCAAACTTTGCGCAGTTGCCTGCACGTTTGGAATTGTACCAAACCGTGGCGAAGGCGAAAACTCCATACGAGCGAAATCCTCACCAAAGGCAGAATGTTCGTGACTGACATAGCTACCTTCCTGCCCGCAAGAGACGCATGTCTTCAGCACCTTTGTCCTGTGCGAGCTAAACGTTGGCTGTCGTGCAATGCTTTGTCGCAGCATCCACGCTATGCGCTGCAGTCCCCTCGTTTCACTCCGTCTGGCACTCATTCGGTACTCACGTCAATCGGCTACTCTTCTTGGTGCCGCTGGATCACAGGTCTACAGGCAATGGGACCCCACGCTCATGTCGCGGAACCCATCAACAGCTGGGTTATGAATACGTTGCAATTCGATAACGTCATCTTCTCGATACATCGATCGCGAATTGATCAATGCCAGAGACCGAGATGCAGCCCTTGTCAGCGAGGAATCTGACAGTAGCCTCACCGCTAGCAGTTCATCCTCATTGCCATCTTGCGTGCAATGAAGCGCGGGACGAAGCGCGAGCCGAAGGCCATCGCCTTGGTGAACGCTCCCTGCAGGCATACCGCCTTGCCAGCTCGCATGGCCTTAAAGCCGTCACGGGCGACCTCGGCGGCGCTCGACGCATGACGGAACATCGTGGAGCCCGAGCCCATGGAGGCCGCCGACTCGAAGCCCGTCGCCGTTGGTCCTGGACAGAGTGCCGTCACGGTAACGCCAGTACCAGCTAGTTCCTCGGAGAGAGCCTCGGAGAAGCTGAGCACATAGGCCTTGGTGGCATAGTAGACACTCATGTAAGGTCCGGCGGAGAATGCGGCAACTGAGGAGAGATTGAGTACCATGCCGCAGCGCCGCTCAATATACCGCCTTAGAGCTCGATGACGTGCGGCTCGACGTCGGGGTCGTGGTTGGCGAGCGACTCCACGCACATGGGATCGAGCGACTGCTCGCGAATCCAAGCAAGGGAGGCCTTCTGCCTCTCCTTGTCGGCGGCGATTCCCGAGGTAATCATCTCTTGCCAGCTCTTGGCCGCATAGCCACCATCGCTGAACAACAGCACGAAGCGGCCGTCATCGGCGACCACCTTCACCGCGAAGAGGCCGTCAGCGTGACCGGGGATGTTAATCAGCTGGATGGACCCGTCGCCGAGCAGGTCGTAGGACTTGCCGAACGGACCCTTGTCGTCGTTCCACTCGAACTCTTCGAGCTCGACCATGCCCCACCAGGACTTGTTGTAGCGCACGCGGTTGATGAGCTTGCTCGCGAAGCGCACCTCGTCGGCGGCCACCACGAAGCGCTTGGCGTCCTTCACCTGTACGAGGCCGTTGGCATGGTCGCAGTCCAGGTGCGTGAGCAGCACCGCGTCGATATCGGAGGTCTTGATGCCCATCTCGGTGATGAGGTCCCAGTGCGTCCTCGCGCTGACCATAGGATAGCGCCGCGTCATGTTGGCCTTCATGGCATCCTTCCAGCGTGAGACGAAGCGCATGTCGGGTTGCGCCACGAGCAGTGCGTGGAAGTCGGCCCGGTTGCGGTCGACGAATGCGAGCGTCTCGTCGAGGAACACGGAGAAGTCCATGCACGTCAGGTCTCCACCCGAGACGCGTTCGGTTACCTCGGCCAGCCCGGCAAGCAGGTCGTCCTCGACCTCGCGCAGCACGTCATCGACGTTGCGGTAGTGGGCGTAGAAGGTAGTGCGGGCGACAGGTGCGGCAGCACAGAGCGCCTTCACCGTTATGCGATCCATACGCTCGCGTGCGTACATGCGCATGAATTCCGTCCGTATGGCCTCACGCGTCTCCACCAGCCGGTTCCTTTCTAAGTCGCTTTCCTACCTCTCCATTGTAAACCCCGCCTTATGGTGTCGCGAGAAACTCGATTGCCCAGCGACAAGCTCGTGGAAAGCAACGCTCGCTCACTTCGATTTCATGCCTCCGGACGGATATTAGCGTCCAGCCCATCTGGTAAAGTCGCTGGGAAGCGTCGCCTCAGGAAGGGGAACACATGCCAAAGGAAACGGAAACGGGACTGATATTGCCTGCCGGGAGTCCCAGCACGAAGGCGATCATGCTCCTCCGCAAGCTGACGCCGCTCTCCATCGCGGAGATCAGGCAGCGCGCTGTCAAGAGGAGGCCCATCACGAGATTCAACGACCAGGACGAGTACGGAATCAGGGACGACGAGGTCCTGCTCCGCTCTATCAGGCACGCCCGCAAGGAACTGCTTTCGCTCGGCATCGACGCACGCGTCGTGATTGACGGCCGCGAGGAGGACGCGGGGCATCTCGACAACGTCATCCACAGCACGAGGGAGACCGCCGAGCAGCTCGCATGGGAGGACGAGGTTGGCTTTGCCCAGGACGAGATAGAGTGCGCCATAGCCGAGCTTGCAGAGGAGTTCGTTGACTTCTGCTGGTGGGTGCCGGACGACCTGTACGAACTCGGCGAGGAGCTGAGACGCGAGCTTCCCTCGGGCCATCCGCTCGATGGCCGGGATCTCGCGGCCCTCGCGAGGAGCGGGCGTTGTGACGATGTCCTGTTCCACGACGGGCAGGACTACATCCTCGCCCACCTCACGTGGAGCGCGCACAACGACCTGCCGTTCCCGCTGTTCGAGATTGTGGGAGGCGACGTCTCACAGTTCCTACGGGATGACTACCTCGAGGGCACGGCGTATTCGATTCGATCGGCTGCCTCAGGGAGCATGAGATACCGCTGCCAGGCTTCGAGCTCGTGAGGGGATTCTCCTCCTCCGAGTTCCATGGCTGGGGTGTGCTCATCAGCTCCGAGGGGCTGTCCAGAGTGCTTTAGCACGCATACCAAACACTCCGCAACTACCAGAGACAGCATAAGAAAAGGAGTGGACAATGAACGACCAGCCAAGCATGAGGTTGGTGCAGCCGCGCCCGTGGAGGAACAAGAGATCGTCCCGGTGCGCGGCGAAGTTCGCCAGACGCGCAGGTTCAAGAAGGACTACAAGGCCACAATCAAGCGCGGTCTTCCAAAAGAGGGGCTGCGAGCCATCATCGAGGCGCTCGCGAACGACGAGCCCCTTCCCAAGTACTGCAGGCCGCACTTGCCCTCGGGCAACTGGGTGGGCCACTGGGAATGTCACATCCGCTCCGACTGGCTGCTCATCTACAAACTCGCCGACGAGGTCATGGTCCTCACGCTCGTCTACGTACCGGAGTCGCGTTCCAGAGATGCGCGCCTCTGAAACGTGGGATGTTTACTCTCTTGGAATGCTCCTATTTCAAATGTGCACCAACAAAAAAACTAAACGCCTACTATCCGGACATCCCGTTGGCCCGGTCGGTGGACCTCGTCGATGAAGAGGTACTTGAAGTCGTCGTCCACGACGAGCGCATCAATGGCCTCCTCGAGCTGGTAGATTGAGATGACACTGGTTGAGGTGCTCCAGGACTATGAGCTCGCCACCTACCCGATGAGCATTAGCCGAGTGGCGAACGCTCTCGATATCGAACTCGTCCCCCACTCAAGCCTAACGGCTCATATTCGCGAACTTGCCATCGCAGCATCTGAGGACGGATTCTCCCTCAGCAGCCCCGACTATACACGCACACAAATAGTCTTCGACGATCGAGGCTCCTACCACTATCGAGCAAGGTTCTCAGGGGGTCACGAGCTCGGACACATTGTGCTCGAACACCCAGAGAGTGGAGGGGACTATGAAGATGAAGCCGACTGTTTTGGAGGCTATCTCCTAGTACCACATCCTCTTGTCATCGCACTGGGGAGCTGCGCAACTATCACAAACATCGCCGACCTGTTCGGGGTCAGTCGCCCTTGTACCTCGTTTGCAGTTGACCAAGCTCGAGCTCGCCAGCGCGAGGGTGAGCCATGGCGTCCACACGAGCAGTGGCTGCTCGACAACGCCGTGTGGAAAGGGGGTGGTCTCCTTGGACGGGCATAAGTAAAGCGGCCGCTCCTGTTGGCGCAGGGACGGCCGCGGCTGGGTCGCCAGGACCCACAGGCTACCTAGGAGTATAAGGCCACGACAGCCTAAAGCTCCCCACTTTCTGGCGACCCCAGCCACTGGCCACAACAGTTATCAGTGACAATCGCCGCATATGCGGCGGGAAGGGGGCCTGCCATGCCTGGCAACCTCGCGAAGTACGACGTCTTCCACTCGCTCTACTACCACGGCATCAACTATGCCGGGGACTTCGAGATGCCTATCATCCACGGTACCGACGAGCTACCTGAGAGGCTCATCCGCTTCTCCGACGCCAAATCCAGGAGGCGAGACGACTCGGGCACCTGGGTCGTGCCCTACGAGTTCGACGTCAAACTGCGTCCCATGTGGAGGAACGCGTACCGCTACATGGAGCGCATGCTGGAGCACCCTGGCATCTTCTCCTGGGATTTCTCTATGTATCGTCTGATGCCCTTCGGCCTGCAGTTCTGGAACTGCTTTCGCAGCAGGCTCATCGGCGCGCTCTACGAGCGGAACGGTGGCAGGTGCATCCCCAACGTCCGGCCAAGTGACGCACGAAGCCTGAGATACGCCCTCGACGGCCTACCAACGGGGGCGACCATCGGCATGGGCACCCACGGAGCAATCGGCACCCCAGAGGACCGAGCGGTCTTCAAGACGTACGTCGACGAGGTGGCGTGGAGACTCAGACCGAGGAACATCGCGGCCTACGGTGACGCCCCGGAGGACATCTTCGCCACCGCTCTCGACGCGGGAGTCAACGTCGTCCCTTACCCCACCAACTTCTCCCAGACGCACCCGAGGAAGGTTAACTAATGGGCGGCGGAGTCGGCGAGGGCCTCGACTTCGGGAACACGTGGGGGTCTGGTCGCCTCCCCATCGACGCTGATGGTGACGGCAATGGCTCTGTCCCTGACGGCAACGCCCATCAACCAACAGCACCATCGACTCGCGATACACTTATGTCTGAGGCAACAACTGATCAAGCCAGAAACATTGTCGGCGAGCTGTATCGAGAAGGTGCGGGGGTTGGCGACGGAGGTACCGCGGATGCAATTCGCGAGGAGCTTGCATCTGGCGAGGCTGTCGGTGGCCGCAGCCACGTCCGAAAGGGCAGGGAGCGCCTTCGTCAGATTGAGCGCATCCTAAGGAGAAACCCAAACCACCCCGACCGCGAACTGCTAGAGAGACTCGCAAACGACCTACGTGACGCACTCGGACTTGGAGGCAACTAATGGACGATACCAAGCTCAACACACTCCTTCTCGAGAGGTTCCCGGAGCTTACCGGTCAGTTTGAGGAATACACCTCCTGGCAGGACGGCATCGAAACGGGTTGCTTCCTAACGTACGAGGATCTTCTCCTACCGCTAGCGCGGCAGGCGCTAGTAGCAAACGACAAGGGTTTCCTCACCCGCGTGGGCAGCTTCATCGAAGAGCTCATGAACTCCGGCGACGACCATGCGATAAACGTCGCCACCGTCGGCCTCATCGAGGGGCTCAAGGCCTACGGCAATCCACTCATCCGCTCGTTCCTTGGCCCTGCCTCCCTTAAGGAACTCGACACGATGGCCTATTAAGCCATCGGGCAGACGGGCACTAGTAATGCCTCCCCGCTTTCGCGTGGGTTGGCACTACACGCTTCAGCATATGGGCTGAGCTGCCTAGCTCATGTACATCGGGGTTAGCGGGGCCAGCAAGCTACCTATCACGTCCGTACGTCCAGGGGCTGTGAGGCCATATCCCCTACAGTCCCTTCTTCTCCGTCCGCTCGCTGTCCCCGTCGCGGCTTGAGCCACCTGATTGTCTCTTCGGCTATCGGCTGGCTTAGGATCGCCGTACACGGGGAACCCCCGTGACCCCTAGCGCAGCGCATTGACTATGCTACGCCCTCATGACGTCAATCCAGCCCTTGAGGTGGGCGACAAACTTGTCGTAGGTCATAAGCGGGTCGGGTTCCTCAACAACGCCATTCTCTAGGTCGACCACGGCCACCCACACAGCCTAGTAGATCCTCTCACGGAGAAGGCGCTTGCCCAGGATGGTGAAGCGCTCAACGTAGGACGAGTTCTCAAACTCCTTGTCGAAGGCGTAGCGTGACTTGGAGCCGATTTTGGCCTTCCTCGTACTCTCCGGGGTCTTCCGTACGAGAAGCACATACCCGAAGTTTGGTGGCAGGTCGTTTGGTTCTAGCAAGTGGTTATGCGTCGCGTAGTCGACATCCGACGCGCTTCCAAGCGCTTCCTCGGCGCGGTTGTTCGCGTTGTTCCCAAAGCTG
>CACXDP010000342.1 GCA_902766445.1 uncultured Coriobacteriaceae bacterium | reverse complement strand
CTCGCGGTCAAGCCACGACTCGAGCGTGTCCCCGTCGGCAATCTTCCGCTCCAGCTCCTCCAGAATCGTCCGCGCCCGTGCGCCGAGCAGGGTGGCCTCGGCCTGCGCCTCGCGTCGATTCATGGGTCCTCCTCGCCTCGTTGTCTTCATGCGCTTCCAGTATAGCCCTGCCATCATGCCGCGGGCCTCTCGTTCGTTGCGCAATGGGAATCGGATGCTTGTGGACAATTGGCGCAAGGTACCGAAAGAGGCGCGGGTTGGAGCAGAGGGGGGGTCTTGACATGCCCATGCGTTGTGACTGCGCGTGCAACCGGTGCGGACGAGGATGGAGTGTCATTTTCGACGATGGCGACTGGGACCGGCGGGTCGATGCGGTCGCCGGGGAGGAGGCGTGGTCGGAGGTCACGCGCTGTCCTGGTTGCGGTGCCCTGGACATCAAGGCTCGCGCGCACGAATTGTCGAAGGAGTTGGCGTGAGAGTACTTCTCCTGAAAGAGCTGCTCATGGATGTTGGTATCAAACATGCGTCGGCAATCAGCTTTTTCACGATACCAACGTATAGAGGCGGAAAACGATGTGAGTGGAGGTTTGCGATAATGAAAGCTAAGCAACGGCTAAGTATCGGGGCGATGGAGAGATGGCTGTATGACGTTATGGAAACAGAAAGAAGAATCCTTGTGCTTGATGACACAATTGAAAAAATCGATGGGGTAATGTGCACCGCTGGGCAATACCAAAAGGCGCCGGAACCGAGCTACATCTCTCCCTATGGCTCGATTCCGGAGTGGGTTGAAAAGCTGGTCAAGTACATACTACTTATAGCCATATTACTCGTATCGATGTTTGTGACAGCCTTTTGTCTCCTATACATCTTCCATATAAGTTCGTCTATGGGCGGGCTTATTTTGGGGATCCTCCTTATTCCAGGCTTCTTTATTGCGTTGTTTATTGCTGAGGAGCTCGAATTGAAATTCGAAGAATTTGTTGGAGGTATGCTACACGGCAAAAAGAATAAGGAGCTTCGACGGAAATGGGAAAACGAAAACGTCCGAAGAGAGACGGCTGCCTTGGAAACTCTTGCGCTTGTGCCACAGATGCGCAGTCAAAAAATGGCTTTTGTCGAGACGCGCAATAATCTTGTTTCAAAAAGAAAACAATTATATGGCACGTGCTATCTCGATTCTGCATATCATGGTTTTGTTCCGGTTGCTGCCATGTATGGCTACTTGAAGACTGGAAGGTGTACGACGATATACGGGCATGGGGGCGTAGTGGACACGTACGTGCACGACCAGCAATTCGCGTTGCTTAACAGTAAACTAGATACGATTATTAGCAAAATTGATGATATAAGACACACTCAGGCCGCACTAGCCAATGCAATCAAAAAGAACAATGATGATATCAATAGGCTTAGGCAAGATATCGACAGATTCGCATCTCAGCAGCATTCTGACAATCAGAAGATGATAGAGTGTCAGCGTTATACCAATGAATGTCTCAATTGGATATTGAGCGCGCGGCTCTATGCCTGACGAGGCTGACGGCCTTGCATACGCCAGCCTTCACTGAAGGATGCATTAGCATTCGTGAACGAAACTGTCTGAATCGCGCTCCGTGGGGCTCTAGTACCCCATGAAGCGCGATTCTTACGTATTTACTTATTTGTCATCTTGCGACTCTCTAAACCTATCGCGAATATCAATGAGCTTGGGTCCGCCTTTACCAAGGCTAAGGTACTGCCAACCGTTTGCGGATTTGCTCGAAGCGCCTCGCAACCTAAAGAGGCGAACGACAGCGGACGACGGGCTTGTGAACTCCTCGCCGTTGGAGAGCCGCATAGTTCCTCGTGGAGTCACAGTTGCAGTTCCCTCCCAACGCGGATGCGTGCTAAACAACACATCGCCTTCGCGGAGGAGACCGGCGTTGAAGAGGTCCTTGAACGACACTGGAACCACCTTGTGGGTGCGCTTCTTCACCTTCTCCTGTTCGAGCTCCCTTCTTGTCTCTTCGGCTATCTCGGGAATTGGCCATGTTTGAAGGGCCATCCTTGCAAGGCGCCTGGCTCTGCCATCAATCGACTCGGGGGTCCATTCCGTTGCGTCTTTGAGCTCAGAGGATATGGCAATCCATTCGACGTCATATCCACCGACGGCACGAGACTTCTTTTCCTCAAACGTTCCGTCGGAGAGTTCTGAGTTATACGCAGTGAGCGTCAGGTTGCCCAGGTTATGCAACAGGAGCTCAAACATCTCTTCATCCGGATCGCCCATCATTTGGCGCCACTCCGCATGGGCGAGAGCATTCTGTGGCATTATGTGCTCAATAGTATATGCTCCGCTTGTAAAGTCCCGCTCATTTTTGGGATACAAGCTGTTTTCAAGCCTCGAAAGTAGGTGCAACGAGTAAGGAAAATGATAGGCGTCGCGTGTAATCAGCCGATCAAAGAATTCAGCATTCGAGGGGAACCTCCTCTTGGTGCCTGCGGGTTCGAGTAGGAATGTACAGAAAGCTTTCGCGTAGTCCAATTCTCCTTCCACCTGTACATGATTGAGTTTTCCGATAAGGGAGGGAAAGAACTTGTTGAGGCTATTGGTCGGGCAGTCGCATACGGCACGTCGGAAAAGATAGCTTTCCACAAAGGAGAGCATCAAAAGCAGATCGTTGCGGTCAAAAGCTCCTTGCCCGTAATCATCGAGTATCGACATGAGAAGTGGTGTTGCGACGGAGAAGCCGAGCTGTCGTATGAGCGCGAGCATTCTGCCCACTTCTTTGTCATCGTGGCGGCCTCCCGTGATGTCCGCATAATATCTAGCGTAGCGTCCTAGCTCCTTTAACAAGTTTTCCACAGGTCTCGTGCTGCCGTATCCAGAGGATTCGAAATAACGCTTAAATGTTTGATATATGTTACGCCGAGTAAGTGTTTCTGGTGCGTAGATTACCGTTAGCCAGTTACGCACGAACTCGTCGAATATGTCACTGTAACTTGATGGTCCTAGCGTTTCTTCGATGGGGCGCCAGTAAGTACGATAGAGCTCATCCTGCTGAGGGTGTCCCATGAGTACATAGTTGCGGATCAAGTCGGCGGATGTGAGACTCTTTCCCGTGGAGTTCATGGACTCGAAGATCAGTTGCGGGTTGTCCAGTCCCTGTGTAAGAGATACGGAAACCACCTCGAGCATTTGGATGCCGTTCCACACTACGTTAGGATCCTCTATTGCCTCGACCAAACCCTCAAAGAAGGAGAGATTGTCGAGAAGAAGCTTGGAGTCACTAACAATCTCCACGTCTTCGTTCTCGAGGTTGTCCGTGAGGGAGCGCAATGAGGCGCGATCACCTTGGGAGAGCGTGAGCGTATAGTGATTGTCTCCCTTTTTGTACTTGTTTACCAAGTACCCTAGACTCATGATTTCATCAAACGTAAAATCTAGTTCTCTTTCTGGATGGGACTTGGCATATCGTGCAAGCGCAATGATGAGCAACGTGATGGTGGTTAAGCGCTGTTGTCCGTCAATGAGCATGAGCTGCGTCACGCCGCCTGCTGATAGGGTTCCATGCTGAATATATACAACCGAACCCGTAAAATGGGGTGTAACCGATCCCGTTCCAACCGAAAGAATGTCTTCCCATAACTGAGCGCAGTTTTCCTTATCCCATGAGTAGGGTCGCTGAAAAACTGGTATCACAAAGCGCGTACTGGCATCCGTTAAGAGTGCCACTATCCTTCTGGGTGAAGCATCCAAGATATCTCCCTTCGTCTGCGGCAGATGGTTACATCCAGTAAAGATAAGCGAGCGACCTCGCACCTACCGGAAAAAACTGATAAGTGGGGTGAAGGAAGAGGCAACCGTAAGGAGGTTCTGAGACCATGTCCGCCGGGATGAGTCTCTTCCCGCAGGCGGCCTGGTTGTAGAAGGGCGTGGCGGAGTTCGTGATGATCATCTTTGTGCTCCTCAACTAGCCTTGAATGCGGAATCCAGCCTGTGTGCGGTTTGCCTCTTTGGGGGATTGCGCATACCTTGTATCAGGTCGCGCGCATTCTCTAGACTCTTTGCTTTTCTCAGCTCGTTTGTGGCATGGAAGCAAGGTGGGATGTGTATATCTCAAAAGGTTCATCTACATACTAATCATGAATTGGCCAGCAATACATACGTAGCATGGAAGTCTCGGAGCTCGGGCCCCGTCGCCCGCAAGCACACGTTGGAGAGCTTGAGGTCGCCTAGGCAGGCGTCGACCTCGCTTACGACGCGTACCTCTTGCCCGTTGGAGAGGGCATCGGCGCGCAGACGTGCGTTGTGTCCGAGCATCACGAGCACGCGAACGCCGGCCTTGCGGTCGCGTTCCACGATGGTGCCGTTCTTTGAGTTGAGGTCTTTGAGCTTGAGTCTGCCGTCGCACACGAGTCGTCGAAGGAGTTGGCGTGAGGTCACCCTCAGCATGCGAGAACGCGTGCGAGAAACTCGTCGTTGTCGTATACGACGAGGGCGATATGGCTCCGTGCACGCGTAATCCCTTGGTAGAGAAGCTGTCGATGGAGATTGTTGTCCATAGAGAGGTCGGAGCCTACTGCCATGACGACGGCGTTGAACTCTTGGCCGACGACCGTGTATGTGTCCGGACAGTCGTCTATCTGTATGGCATCGGGCGCTCCGGCAATAGACGCGAACGCGATGTATTGGTAACCGTCATCGCGAAAGGCGTCCACGAGCGCTTGTGCTCCCTTCGTACTGGACGCGCACGCGACCTTAACGTGGTTGGTGCGGTTCGTGGTGCGCGAACCGCGCAGGTCAAAGAGCGTACGGATGAACCCAACGAGTTCGCGGTTGGTGCGAATCTTTCGTGAGAGCTCCCAAATGCTGGCGTGGGGACATGTTGTGCGCACGACGCGTTCGGCAGCGAGGTCTCTGTTTGCTTCGGTGGGCATCTGCTGCCGGTCTAGCGAAAGGTAGAGTGCGACGCGGGCCTGCGCTGCCCTCGTGACGACGCACTCGAGCTGGGAGGTCGTGAGCCGCTGAGCCTCGTCTACGAGTATGGCCCCGCATTCCTCCAGTCTTTGTTGTTCAACCTCGTCGGGAGTGACGATGGCAAAGGACGTTTGCCCTTGTTCGAGCAGCCGATGTCCTTCGCAGAGCTGCCCGCAGTGGATGACGCATGCGCGGCGTGTCTTGCCGAGCGTGCGGGCGAGGTCGTAGAGCAGCAGCGTTTTGCCGGTGCCCGCGCTACCATATACGATGAAGGCAGGTGGTGCCACTTCCGATGAGGCAGTGGCTTCGACACAGCTGGTCACGAAGCTCGCCTTTATCTGGGCTTGGTGGTTTGTGAGGAAGTAGCTGCCCTCGAGGAAGCGACGGGTGTCATTGAGGGGCGATACCAGGTAGTTGCTTGCCGCAAAGAGGTCTTCGACCACGCCCTGATAGGGGCTACCCGTGGTGGCAAGCACCTCAGCGAGCCGTCGGAAGCTGGACCTGCGCAGGTGCTGATTGCCATCAAGCTCAAAGAGGCTGCCTTCGTTGGAGACAAAGGTAAACAGGTGGATGCGCCTTTCAAGTGGTGCGAGATAGTGACGGTTGCGTATGAGCTGTCGCGCGA
Source organism: uncultured Coriobacteriaceae bacterium (assembly GCA_902766445.1). Taxonomy (GTDB): domain Bacteria; phylum Actinomycetota; class Coriobacteriia; order Coriobacteriales; family Atopobiaceae; genus RUG440. The sequence continues at coordinate 406 of CACXDP010000342.1, read as the reverse complement.
TGCGATCGGTGCCCACGTCCTCGCTTTTAAGCTCGATGTTGATCACGACGTCGTCGCATATCTTGAGCAGGTCAAACTCGGCGCTGATCTGTGGTATGCGAAACGAAAAGACATACCCCTCAAAGATGCGCCGACCAAGCGCCTCATGCGCGAGCAGCGCGTCGGCGAGGGCGCAGACTGATTCCGCCTCGTGTTGCTTGATTGCGTCAAGCGGCTCGTCGCGCTCGGAAAGCTGTGCCTCGTAGGTCGCACACAAATCATCGGGCACGGCGGCAAAGCCCTGCGCGAGTGCCAACAAGTTTGCGGTCCGCATACATGACCTCCCTCGACGGTCGAGAGAAACTGTGTTCCCGCCGAAGGGAATTCGGCGGGAACGTGAGGAAGGAGTCGTCCACATCGGGCGTGT
>CACXDP010000341.1 GCA_902766445.1 uncultured Coriobacteriaceae bacterium | reverse complement strand
TTACCCCTTGGGGAATTGAAACCTGGGCTCAATACCCAGTAAGATTCCAGTCACTTCGCCAGACCTTACCCCTTGGGGAATTGAAACGAATCCATCGTGATTTCGACGACATAGTCGTCATCACTGGCCAGACCTTACCCCTTGGGGAATTGAAACCGGATGAAGAACCATCACGTCCTTGTGCTTCTCGTACCAGGCCAGACCTTACCCCTTGGGGAATTGAAACGGCCCAACGATTGCGGTCTTGAATTCGCGCTCTTGCGCCAGACCTTACCCCTTGGGGAATTGAAACACAGTGGACTAACTATTATTACAGCCATTAGCAAAAATTTCAAAGCCAGACCTTACCCCTTGGGGAATTGTGCACACGCACCCTTGTAAGCGCGATAGCTGTCCAATCTGTCAAACGCATGCTTGGACAAAACAAAGTATCGCTCGGGATGCCAACTCTGCATGCCTAGCTACAGCAGTAAACACCCGAGCGCTTGAACGCACCTCAACTATGCGCTTGGTTAAGGCAAGTTGCCTAGCCACCTCACTGCGCGTGTGCCGCCAGCGCCGTCGCCCGCATCCGCAATAGCATGCCCATCATCCAATCCTGGGCCTCAACCCATTCCTGCATATCGTAATCGAATATCCTTCGCAGCCAAAGCGCACGGTACTTGAGGTTCGAGCGCAGTTCCGACCACATGAAATCCGCGCCAGCGTCAGCATAGGCACTCTCAATGTCGTTGCGTCGCTCGTTGAGCTTCTCGTAGCCCTTCCCTTGCGGATAGCGCTACAGCTGGTTGAGAATCCTTGTCTTGAAACCAGCGAACGAGTATGCGCCTTCCATGTTCAGCGGGTTGTCCCTAAAGACCATGAAGTAGCGATACTTCTGCCCTGCGAGGTCCGCCCACCTCCTACCGAGCTCCAGCTTTTGGATGCTGTCGGGGTTGTGCTTGTCATCCCCCTTGGTCTCGATCGCGTAGACTCGCCCGCCGTTCGTCATGGCGACGAAGTCCGGATAGTGGTTGATGAAGCCGTTGATGCAAAACTCTCCGTCACGACGCTCCACGATCCTGTGCCACCAACGAATGCCCGAGCAGTTGGCCAGCGCCTCGGCCATGCTGCGCTCAAGGCCGTTCATGTTCGCATCCTCCGCCTCGTAAAGCGTGCGGTCATACATCCGCAGCGGTCTGCCGGTGTGAAACCTGACGGGGAAGCGGTATGTGTCGCAAAGACGAATCCTCTCGCTGTCAAGCCTCTCCGCGAAACGCTTGCGCCGATGCTCCAAAGACTTGCGCCGTATGGCGTCCATGACTGTTCGCGTGTAGCTGCCGGCATTGTCGATGTAGGCGTCCACCTGCTCGCTACTCATCTGTCCCACAACTCGCGCAATATACTCGTACAGTTTCGTCGAACCATAGGTGTTCATGAATTGGGGTGAGAGACGTCCGTAAATGCCCTCAACGACATCTTTGCGTTTCCTTTCGGGCGAATGACCGGCAAAGACGTCGCGCATGTACGCGGTTAGGTCATTGTTGAGGCCTCTCACCTTGAGGTCGTCAGACTCATCGTCTAAGTCCACCAGCCGTGCACGGTCGTAACCTGTGTAGTCAAAGGTGATGCCGTCCGTCCCGCAAGCGGATAGGTCGAAGTCCTCAAGCAGCATGCGCCAGTCGAATGTCGAGTATCCTCCCTCATACTCTATCAGCGAAAAGAGGCCCGCATCCTCGCGCGAGGCGAAACGCGGGAGTGCCAGTCCTTCGACGGTGCTTGCAACACTCTCGCGTATGCGGTATCCGTCCATGTCATCACCGAGCCCCGTGTCGTTGCCGCTCTTGTCCACTTCGTCGTGGTTGTTTGAGGCGTAGTCCTGCTCAGCGGCCTCCGCCTCACCGATGATGTCCTCTATGCGACCATCCTCGTGTCCCGGACGCCCATCCTGTCGATTTCCATTCTCAACATCGGGAAACGAGAGCACGAAGTCATCATCGAGGTCCTCTTCGTTGTCGCTGTTCTGGAACAGATTCTGCTGCTCCATGCGCTCTGGACGAGCGTCCTGCTTCGCCGCCCTTACGTCCTCCTTCGAGAAACCCGAGCCGTTCAGACCGGCAATCACTTGGTCGATCGTTGCATTGAGGTCGGGCGCGGAGGTGAGCACGTAGGATATGTTGAGGCAGCGGGCTTCGCTCCTGCTCGCGTAGGGCTGTCGTAGGATACGGCCGACTATCTGCTCGACGCTCATCTTCGAGCTCTTGTTGGCCACTGTCGCGAGCACGTAGGCGAACGGACAGTCCCAACCTTCGGATAAGGCCTCCACGGTTATGATGTAGCGTATCGGGCAAGACCTGCTGAGCAGGTTCGTGTTCCCCAGCTCGTCCACGTCACCTGTGCGAATGGCCACTTGCTCCTCGGGAATTCCTGCCCCAACGAGCTTGTCGCGTAACTTCTGGTACGTCTCCGACCCCTCGCATCCGCGCGGCTCCGCCTGAAAGAGAACGATGGGACGTATATATCGGCCGCCATCTGCCTCGGCATCCTGAGCCACCTGTTCGAGCCGTCTTTGCAAGAGCACGGCATCCTGGATCACGTCCACCTTGTTGCTGCGGCGATACACGATAACGGGCAGCTTGACCATCTGCTCGTCCTTGAGCTCACGCGCGGTCACACGGGAGATGATGTTCGCGGAGTCATTCGGCGTCGCGGTCAGCTCTAGCACGAAGCGCGGGTTGAGGTTCTTTAGCATCTCAACGGAAAGGTCGCTTCGCGCGTGGTGCGACTCGTCGACGATGACGATTGGGTTGGTGCCGGCGAGCGCCGTGATGAGGGCGGTGCCATCGGCTCCTTCGACGTTGACGGCAGTGCCCGCCGCACGCTGGTACGACGTCAACTGCATAAGGGCCGAATTCTCCTGATAGGCCCTTCTGCCGTCCTTGTTCTTCTTGAAGGAATCATAGGAGAGCACGAACACCGTTAGCTGGTCGTCAATCGTCGTGCTGTTGAAGCCGACGCCCCTCAGACCGCTCTCCTTTTCCAGGACCTCAACGCGATACCCAAAGTCTCGGTCGAGCACGATCCTTAGCGGGTCGTCCGGATCACGGAGCTTGTTGAGCGTCTGGCGCAGGATCTCCATGCGGGGAACGAGCCAGACCACGACGTCACTCAGCGAATCGGGCAGTTCATCCGTAATTACGGACACGGCGTTAGTTGCGATAAAAGTCTTGCCACCACCCGTAGGGACCTTGATGCAGACCTTCGGTACTACCTGGCCGTCTCCGTTCGCGCCGAGCACGTCATGGTACATGCGGTTGCCGCCCACGTCAGAAATGCCATCTGCCATGAGGTATTCGTGGTATGCCTGGCGCGCGTCACCACACGCGGCGTACCTCATAACGTAGCTCCTCAGGTTTTTGAGCACCCTCTGCTGATAGTTCTTTAGCTCCACGGCGCATCACATCCTGGCAATCTGTCTGG
>CACXDP010000340.1 GCA_902766445.1 uncultured Coriobacteriaceae bacterium | reverse complement strand
GTCCTCAGTTTGCTGAGCCGTGTCCTTACAATGTAGCACGTAGCGGTGCCGTCCGCGCCTGCGCGTGTGCCGACGTGGGGAGCGGCATACGAGTTGGCCATTTGCAGAATTTGCATATCTTATGGTCAAAAGAAAGAATATCTGCTTATGAGATTGCTGCACGTACATTACGAACATCTACAGATGTTTGTAGACGGAACAGCGGACTTCGACCTCATTGCGGAGGACAAGGTTCCCGCCAACGACGGTTCCGCATACTGTCTGAATAAGCCAGTTTATACAAATAATATAATAGCAATTGCCGGCATTAACGCGACGGGCAAAACAACGGTCTTGGGCATGCTTGAATTTTCGATAAATGTGCTTGACGGCAAGCCACTCTCGACTGCCGCGACCTGTAGGCAAATCCTTTTCCAGCTTCGTACGGGGATTGACCTACGTTTGGTTTTCGAACATGAGGGCGCTATCTACACGCTGGCTTCTACGATAAGAATGGACACCTCACCAGCACATAGCTATGGCCATTGGATTGACGCCATCGGATTCGACGACGAGACGCTGTATCGATGGACGGGGGCAAGGATACCAAATAAGTCACTCCTCTCCGATGCGGAAGCGCTGATGCGGGGAAGCAAGGTCTGCCTGAGGCGCAGTGAGATGACGGGTTCGGAAAGAATCTTCCTGAGCCACAACGTGAGCATTGCAACATCGGTGTCCGCGCGAAACACGCTTTGTTCGTTCCATTCATCGGTGGACGACCACGACAATCTGGATATCGATTTCCTCGGCGCGCGGGAGACGCTGCGGGTTTTCGATCCGGGTATCAATAGCTTGGAACTACTCGACGACGAAAAATCATGCGTGCTCATGTTTGGGTCGGGACTTGTCGCGCACACTACGACCGAGCTTCTGGATATGTATCTCTCGTCTGGCACGATTAAGGGCCTGCGGCTCGTCCGGAGCGCCGTGGGCGTCCTGACGAGCGGAGGATACCTGCTCGTCGACGAGATCGAGAATCACTTGAACAAGCAGCTGGTCGGAGTGCCCATAGATCTTTTCCAATCTGACGAGACCAATCCCCGCGGAGCCACTCTAGTTCTTGCCACGCACTATCCCGAGATTCTTGACTATGTTCACAGGAAGGATAACGTTTACTTCCTATCGCGCGACTCCGAGGCGCGCCTAACAAGGGTGGTCAAGTACTCGAAGAGGGTCAGAAGAATCGAGAACAAGAAGAGCGAGGTCTTCATCTCTAACTACGTCGGTGGTACGGCGCCGAGATACACCGACGTCAAAGCTCTGCGCGCGCTATTGAAGGAGGCCGTTGTCAATGCTGGCAAGTAACGACCTCGCCCAAATCCGCGAGTGTCATCCCATTTTTTCCTGCGAGGGCACTGGCGAGTTTCTTCGAAGTTATTGGGACGATGCGGGAAAGATTGTTGCAGCTGCGGTTGAGTATCGTAGGCTTGCGCACCTAGAAAGAGGAGAGCTCTGTTTGGCTGATATCGTCGCGCAATGATGCGCTACCATGACGTGAGAGTATCCACCCTTGAGCCTGCTTGTCATCGAGCATGATTGGATTGCTCGGTGGTATGCTCGGGCGAGTGTTGATAGTCAGAAAGGATAGGTCCATGAGCAACTTCTCCATTCAGGCCATCGATGAGAAAACCTACCACGTCCTAGATGCCGGAGCGTCGAGCTTCTACGTGCTGGAGGGGAGCGAGCGTGCGGCGGTCATCGACACCGGGATCTCAGAGGGCAAGCGCATCATGCCGGTGGTGCGCAAACTCACAAAGAAGCCCCGCATGCTGCTCGTGACCCATGCACACCCCGACCACGTCTACCATGCAGGCGAGTTCGACGAGATCTATATGAGTCACCGCGAGTTCGAGATGGGTGCAGTGATGTTTGAACAGATGTGCGCGGGCAGGGGTGACATCCTGCGCGCGTCCACAGACATCCGCACCGGCTCCGTCATTGATCTGGGCGGGCGCACGCTTGAGGTCTGCGAAGTACCGGGGCATACCCCTGGCAGCGTGGTTTTCTACGATCGTGGCTACGACCAGCTTTTTTGCGGCGATGTCATCGGCAGTGGTATCGGCGTGTGGATGCAGGTGGTGAGTGCCCTTCCCCTGACGACGTACCGCGAGAGCCTCATCGAGCTTGGGCGCTGGTTGGTCGAGCGAGGCGGGCGCATGCGCTTCTACGGCGGTCATTATTCGCAACAGTTCCAGACCACGCTTCCAGGCGGGCGCAATCCGCTGGGGATGGGTCTGCTCTATGACATGATTGACCTGGTGGACGGCATCGTGGAGGGCACCATCGTGGGACGCGAGAGCGCCGCCCCGGTGCCGGGTACCTACGAGCGTTGCCTGCGTGCCGAGTTCGGTCGCGCACAGATTGAGTACCGACCTAGTCGGATACGGTAGATCGCGTCGTGTTCCGCGAGCGTGCTGTTGGCGACGTGCGATTGATGACAGTTTACGGCGATATTCGCCATCGGTACGGTGCCGCCGTCAATGGACGATGCGGTAGCGCCTCTGAGTCCGAGACATTAGGCGCCGTTGCCTTGTTCCGAGGCTCAGGTGTCCTGTGTGGTATCTAGTGTGGGCGGGTTCTTCCCACCTCTCTGATGGGGACGCGTTCCAAGAAAGGCCACCACACGAACGCAGTGGCCGGGGAACTGCTGCCACGCTGCCGTCAATCCGGAGGAACGCCCCCTCACGCCGACGACGATTCCCCGGAACGCCCCCTCACGCCGACGGCGATTCCCCGGAATCAACGTTTGCGTGGCAAACTTCCCTGGGATTGACGTTCCTGTGGCCACGCCGCCGTCAGTTCGGCGGAATCGACGTTCCTGTGGCCACGCCGCCGCCAGTTCGGCGGAATCGACGTTCCTGTGGCCACGCCGCCGTCAGTTCGGCGGAATCGACGTTCCTGTGGCCACGCCAACGTCAATCCGGGAGTAAAAATCCACACCGACGTTAATCCGGAGGAACGCCCCCCACGCCAACGCAAAAGTGGCGGAACGTCCCCCACGCCGACGGCGATTCGGCGGAATCGCCCTCGCACGAAGCGCATTCTTGGACGAAACGTGCCGTACCAGACGCAATCGACCAGCGAGCGCGCGTCTCTTTGCGCTATCGGGCGATGAGCAGCGACAGGTAGCCTAGACGGTCGGGAATCTCGTCCAACCCGCGATAGACGCGCTCATCATCCATTCCGCAATTCTCGACCGCATACACCTCGTGTCCATCGCGGACAAGAAGCTCCGCAATTTCGCGGGCACGCATGCCGCCCTTCAGGATCACGTGCGTTCCGGTGAGCGGCGAGTCCTTCGTCTCCGGATCACCGGGAACGACGCGTAACGCCTCGTCGCCCTCCGCCAGCGACACGCCCAGACGAGCGGCCGCCGCGCAGAACGATGGCACGCCGCTCACATACTCGGCTCGATAGCCATCCGCCTCGAGCGCACGTCGCAGGTAGGTGAACGTGCTGTAGAGCGTGGGATCGCCCAGCGTGAGACAGGCGACGTTTGCCCCCACATCAAGAAGCCCCTCCAAGAGCTGCGCATTCTTGTGTGCGCTCGCTTCCACCTGCGCGCGGTTTCTCGTCATGGGTGCCGAAAGAGGCACGAGTTTCTTGCGCGACAACTCGGGCACAGCGGTGACGGTAATCTGATAGGCTCGCGAATGCTGCGGATTGTCACCGGGCACCGCCACGACATCGCACGCACGTATGATGCGTACCGCCTTGAGGGTCATCAGTTCGGGGTCTCCGGGACCCACGCCGATGCCGTATGCGACTCCTCTCATGGCATCCTTCCTTGTCTGCGACTTTTGACAGGAGGGACAATCCCCTCGGTCCCCCAGCGCCGTCACGCCCGCGCGACGCCGCTCTCGCGGGCGGCATCCATCACGGCCTGGGCGACGATGTCGCGTATGCGCGGATCGAAGGGCTGCGGCAGAATGTAGTCAGGCGAAAGCTCGCGGGCACTCACGAGACTCGCGATGGCGTGGGCGGCAGCGACTTTCATGTCATCGTTGATGTCGCTTGCGCGCACGTCGAGCGCCCCGCGAAAGATGCCCGGGAAGCACAGGACGTTGTTGACCTGGTTGGGATAGTCGGATCGCCCGGTGCTGACGACCGCCGCGCCGGCAGCGCGTGCCTCGTCGGGGTCGATTTCG
>CACXDP010000339.1 GCA_902766445.1 uncultured Coriobacteriaceae bacterium | reverse complement strand
TTCGGCGTGGACGAGCAGTACTTCCTCGACACGCTTGACGACATGAGCAAGCAGGCCTTCAACGACCAGTGCACGGGTGCCAATCCGCGCTATCCTCTGATCAGCGAGATTCGCGAGCTCTACCTGGACGCCTACTACGACCGCCCCGCAAGCACGTATGAGGACTAGCCGCGCCGTTTGCCAGAAAGGAAAGGATTGCCATGCAGCTTCCCAAGGATAAGACAGCCATTGTCACGCGCCACAACAAGGTGGTCTACGATTGCGGCGACACGGTGGCGAAGGTCTTCAATGCAACCAAGCCCTCGTCCGACATCGTCAACGAGGCGCTCAACCTCACCCGTGCCGAGCAGGCCGGCATCGATGTGCCCGAGCTCATCGAGGTGGGCAAGACGGGCAACAACTGGGCCATCCTGACCAAGAAGGTCGAGGGCAAGACCCTGCGTCAGCTCATGGGCGAGGAGCCCGAGAAGCTCGACGAGTACCTGGAGCAGCTCATCGGGCTCGAGCTCGCGGTGCATGGGCATCGCGCCCCGCTCATGAATCGCCAGAAGGACAAGTATGCCCGCATGATAGCCGACGCGTCGGACATCATTACCGAGGCTCAGCGCTACGAGCTTCTGATGCGTCTGGATGGCATGCCCAACCACACCAAGCTCTGCCACGGCGATTTCGTACCGTCCAACGTCATCGTGCGCGAGGACGGAAGCATGTGCGTGTGCGACTGGGCGCATGCGACGCAGGGCAACGGCGGCGCGGACTGTGCCATCACCTACCTGCACCTCATGCTCAACGGCGAGCAGGACATCGCCGAGCGCTACCTGCAACTCTACTGCGAGCGACAGGGCTGCACGGTCAACTACGTGCAGGGCTGGATGTCCATTGTGGCTGCGGCTGAGCTCGCGCGTGGCCGCGTGGCCGAGCACGACTACCTACTGTCGATGGTCGATGTCGTCGATTACGTGTAACGCCTAAACGTCAAAGAACGGTCACTTGCCTGAGAGGGGCTACCCCAAAACGCACGAGGGGTAGCCCCTTCCGCGTACCTTATAATGGCCACATCTTTGACATTGCTTCTATCGGATGGGGTCACCATGAGAAAACGTATTGTGATTGCCTTGACCGCCGTGTTGGTCGTTTTTCTTCCGGTATTCGCGCTCGGCGAAGAGACGCGTTCCGTCAGCGACATCTGTCAAGAGGTTTCGCAGGCTCAGACCTCAGAGGACATGGTCCACGCGATTGAGGATGCCTTTGAAGCCATGAAGGTCGAGGCGCGGGCAGATGACGTTCGTGTGAAGGAGACCACACCCGAGCTGCTCAGGTTCGGGGACGACGAAGAAGACGATGACTCCAGCATTCCCATCTGCACTATCACGCGCGATGGCAAGGAGATGAGGTATTGTCTTGCCGTGAAAGGCGAGCCAGATGAGGCGGGATACCCCCTCTACATTACCCTTCACGGCGGGGGCACCGACACCGAGAGCGGGGATAACGACACGGCGTGGTACGGGATGTACGACTACTACCGGCCTGTGATTGATCATGGCATCTACGTCGCTTGTCGCGGCATGGAAGACGTGTGGAACATGCACAGCCTGCCGGATGCCTATGCCATGTACGATCGCATCATCGAGGACATGGTGCTGTTAAAGGGTGCCGACCCCAACCGCGTGTATCTTCTCGGGTATTCCGCTGGAGGAGACGGCGTCTACGAGGTCACGCCACGGATGGCGGACCGCTTTGCGGCGGCAAACATGTCTGCGGGTCATCCCAACAGTGTGAGCCTGCTCAACGTTGCGAACGTCCCCTTCGAGATTCAGGTGGGCGTGAGGGACTATTACACAGCAAGCGGCATGAGGAGCGTGCGTGGTGCCGAATTCGAACAAATACTGAGCGACTACCATGACACCTACGGCTTCGGCTACGAACATCGGGTGCTGGTGCATCTGCCTGATGGCCATACCCTCAAGGACAAATCTGAAGGGTCAGACCCGAATGCCTTGGTGCTGACAGATCCTGTCGCATTTGCCAACCGTGCGGTGAGCGAGAACTGGTTGGACGCGTTTGTCGACATATATAGAACGTATTACGGGGACGACACCTACGACCAGCTGGTTGATAAGCTGTCTTATGAGGCCGGAGAAGACCAAGCTAAGTACAACGACTTCAGTGCCGCGCTGATGAAGAAGATCACCGGTACGGACGAGGGCGAGTATGGCATGCAGACCGAGACCGTCGACACCGATGCCACTCACTATGTGAACAAGTTCACCCGCAACAGCTGTCCGACCCAAGTGGTCTGGGACCTCGCGACGCGTGCGTCAAGGCGCAGCGTATCGTCCTTCTATTGGCTCAAGGCGGACAAGTCCGTGGACAAGGGCCAGATCGTGGCAAGCTTCGATGCCGAGAGCAATACCTTCACGCTCAATCCGTCTGACGATGTGGCCGGGGACTTCTCGGTGCTCGTCAACCCGCGCATGGTGGATGTCACGAGACCTGTGGTATTCGCTACGCCCAAGGGCAACTTCACCGTCACGG
>CACXDP010000338.1 GCA_902766445.1 uncultured Coriobacteriaceae bacterium | reverse complement strand
TACCGTCGCCAAACGACGTGGTGTCCAGCGTGTAATGGTTCAGGTGCGTCGTGGGAGAAATGGTCGTGAACGACGAAAGCTGGTTAGACACGTTTTGACCGTTGAGGATGAGGCCGCTGACGTAGTTCTTGATGGCGCTCTCCGACATGTCAGTGTTGACGGTGATGGTCTGGCCCCTTCGTCGCATTTCCGCGAAGTGCTCTTCGTCAACTTTATGATTATCATAATCGGTCTTGGTCACAAAGATGTCGACGTCGGTCCTTGTTTGGTTCGTCACGTGCAGCGTCGTCCCATCGTCGATGTGGGCCGCATAGAAAGGCACGCAGGCGTCGCCGGACCCGTCGATGTCGATGTTCGACAAGTCGTGCAGGTTGTGCACAGCAAAGTTCGTCTCTGTATGCGCCGTCTGGTCGTAGGTAATCGCCGTGATGCCGAACTCATGTGCATCCCCCAGGATCTCCTCCGGAGTGCGCACGGTGGGATCGATCTGAGCCTGAGAGAGAACGAACTTGGCTGCCGACGTCGAACTTTTAATGCTCTCGATGGAGTAGTTCTTCACCGGGCCACCTACGCCGATGTAGTCGCAGTTGCTCTGCTGCGTGGCCTGATTCATCGAGAGCACGTTATCGGAGTCAGCCCTGATCAGATACGCCTGAACATTGTCGGGATTGGCGAGGGTCACGATGTTCTGCTGCCCGGGCCTATTTCGCTGATTGCCGTTGTTGTCCTGCCAGTCTGCTTTGAACGTGCCGTTCTCGTTGTACTGGACGGGAATCTTCACGGTACCTTGGGTGTTGCCAATCCTCAAGCGGCTCAGATAGTACACGGGCTGGCCGTCGGTACCTTGACCAGAGAGGAATACCCAGTACCTGTCGGAATCCTGGAGGCTAAGACCCGCAGGATTGACCTCGATCTGGATGTCATAGAGGTCGCCAACGGCCTGGGCGGTCAAAGTCTCATCGGTCTTCTTGGTATCCTTGGCATCCTTCTTGTCCTTGGAGTCCTTGGCATCCTTCTTGTCCTTGGACTCCTTGGCGTCCTTCTCGTCCTTGGCCTCTTCCACAGCCTCTTCGGCTTCCTCGGCCTCTTCCTGCACGAAGCTGAACGCATAGGCGCTGAAGCTCGAAGCCTTGACCTCGACGGCGTCGACGCTCTCAACGCGAAGGTTGTCGCCCTCGAGCTTCTCGACGATGACGTCGTTGGCGGCAATGCCGGTGGAAGCAGCCGTGGTGGCAGCCTTGGCAGACTCAACGATGGGCAGGTGGTTCGCCTCGATGTCCGCCGCTTCCTTCACGCCAAGCTGCTCGGCGAGCTGGTCCTTCTTGAACTGGAACTTGACGGTGACCGCGCCCTCCTTGGGCTGGAGCTCGGTCTGCTCGCCAGTCTCTGCGTTGGTCTGGATGAACGCCACGTCAAAGAGCAGCGTGTTGTCGACGGTGTAGACAGGCTTGTCGGTCTCGGCTCCAGCCGCGACGTTCAGTGCCTCCATATACGCACCGTAGTTGTAGCTGCCCAGCTCCGATGCCGCCTGGGTGATCGGGGTCACCTTGAGCTCTGCGTCATCGGGAATCGCGGTCGCCTGGTCGAGGGTGGCCGTCACGACGATGTTGTCGTCCTCATAGGTGTAGACGGTCTCGACCGGAATCTTTGTGGCACGCGCCGTGATGACGGTGCCGTTCTTGGCGGCCTCGGCACTGAGGGTGTAGCTGCCCGAAGCATCGAGTTGGGTCTCAATGCCATCGACCGCGAGCTTGACGCTCTGATCGTTGAGCTCGAAGCCCTCGGCTGCCCTTACAGAGAAATCGATTCCCGTGGCAGCGGGAATCGAGACGGAGTCCGTAGACTCGGCGATGTCGGCACCATTGATGCTGACGATGGCGTTCTCGACCTGAACCGAGATCGTTGCCTGTTCAGCAGTTTGCTCGTCGGCAGCATCGGCTGCGGACGAGTCCTCTGTGGTGCCCTCTGTTTGCGTGCCCTCGGTTGGCGGGGCATTGGCGTCGTCAGGCGCCTCCGTCTCCTCCGAGCCTCCTTGATCGTCAGCCTGCGTGGCTTCGGTGGAAGCTGCATTGGCCTCGTCTGTCGACGCTGCAGTCTCCTCCTGTGCCTCCTGCACCGTTTGCTCCTGCGGTGCGGGATTGTTGGCCTCCGACATCATCTCGGCATACGCCGACGTTGGTATCGCCTGCGTCACCATCGTTAAGGTGAGCAACGCCGAGAGCAGGCGATTGGCCGCCTCCGTAAAGACGCGCCGTTTGGGTTTGTCCGGTTCGTGGTGTTCCATTTGCACTCTCCTTCTTCGTGGGGCCCTGCCTCGACGCCGCATGGCCAGAGCGGCTATGATCGCGGTGGCTACCCCGATTTCCTGCTGCCTGCATCCTCTAGTTGAAGCTGTCCCTGAGCTTCAGGTGGCATTCAATAGAAAAATGCATGATTTGCAGCTTATGCTCAGGTACAAGTTTGGCACTCTGAAATGGCGTAAACGGTAGCAAATATCAGATATGCGGTATCTTGGCGAAGCCAAAATTGCAAGAAGACACTCACGCCACGGGTGTGATTGCAGCGATCGGGACATCGCTTGGTTGAGGGTTGAACCCCCGTGCGGTGGGCGACAAGCTGGCTCGCGGAACCACAAGAGTAGCCCCCAGCACAGCCCCTGGAGGGCGTGTACTGGCTTAAATACTTTGCAATGCTTTCCAAAGGCTTATACCGGGCTCTGAAGGCGTATGAGGGCCTTTGTGGGCGTCCACAGCCATTCGCAGTGGCACAAGAAAGAAGAGCGGCTTTAGCGCGCTAAAAGGGGCGCGCCCCTTACCGTGCGTTACCGCTCGGTAAGGGGCGCGCCCTTAGGTGGTTCGTCGCTTACTTGCGACGGCGGCGACGGCCAAAGGCCACTGCCGTGACGCCGGTAAGGGCGATTGCCGCGACGGTAGCGATGCTCGTCGGGTCACCTGTCTTGGGCGTTGCGCTCCTCGACGTGGTTGTGGTAGAGCCGCTGGACTTCTTGCTGTCCGGGGTGGTCGGCTTGCGGGTGTTGGTGAAGGCCCATGCCCTTGAGCCCGAAACATGAGAGTCGGTCACCGTGAACTCAGAAGGTGTGTTGATCTCTCGCACGTTCCACTTATCGGCACCAAGTTTATCTGCCGGAAGATTAGTGGCTACCTTGGTGGTTCCGCTCCGCAGCGTGAACTCGGCAATACCGTCGTGGAATTCCATGTCACCATAGGTGCCGTTAACAGCAGTGGCTACGGTCTTTCCGTCGCTCTCGTACAAGGTGAGCCTGAACTGGAAGTCCCTCTCCTTGTCACCAGCCACGGTGCTGATGACGTTCTTGCTCACCTTGAGATCAACGACGTTCTCGTACGTGTTCACGATGGTGGCGTGGTCGGTCTCGGTGGCCTTGCCCTCCTTGACCTCGGACTCGGTGCCATAGGTGACCGTGCAGGTCAGGTCGTCGGCGACGTCCACGCGCGCCCAGACGGGTTCTTCGGCGTATTTCATGCCGATCGACGAACCCGCAGTCTCGGTGATCTTGAAGAAGTAGGTCTTGCCTGCGTCGGCCTCGGTGAGCGGCAGCGGCGCGAACTCTGCTGTCCCGCCGACCTTCGCGGAGGCCTCGCGGACAGCGGTCTCCTTGTCGCCGTCGACGAGGGTGAGGACGAACTTGAAGTTCTCGTCGCCGGAGTACTTGTCGCTCTTCTCGCTGAGCTCCTTCTTGACCTTGAGCTGGACGGCCCCCTTCTTCACGTAGGTGTTGGTGACGGTCGTGGTGCCGGTCTCGTCGTCGGTGGCCTGCGTCATGACCATGCCGAGCTCATCGAGGTTCGTCGTCTCCTCGACGTTGTAGTAAGCCCTCTGCTCGAAGCCGTTGGCCATCTTCTCCTCGCCGTCCTTGAGCGTGAACTCGGCGACGCCGTCCGTGAACTCCATCTGGCCGTACGTGCCGGTGAGCGGAAGCACGTCTTGCCTCTCCTGGCTGGCGTAGAGCGTGACCCTGAAGCCGTAGTCGCGCTGCTTGTCCTCCTCGCGGTCGCTCGCGACGGCCTTCCTCACCTTGAAGAAGTACGTCTCGGGCGTGTAGGTGTTGGTGACGACCATGTCGGTGGTCGCGTAGGGGTCGACGACGCAGTAGCCGTTGTCGGAGGAGACGTCGGCGACGTCGTAGGTGGTCACGAGGTAGTAGCCGGCCTGCTCGGCGTTCGTCTCGGTGACGGTGTACTCGCCGGGCGCGAGGTCGGTCAGCCTCCAGGCCACGTTGCCCGTCTCGTCCACGTCCGCGAACTCGGCGAGCGTCCTGGTCGCCTGGAAGTCGTTGGGGCCGGTGACCGTGAAGGTGATGGCCTGCTTCAGCTCGTCGCTGGGCTCGATGCCGTCGAAGGCCTTCCTCACCACGAGCTCGCCGCGGCGGACGTACTCGTTGATGACGGGCAGTGCGCTGATCGCCTCCCCGCCGTCCGTCGCGTACGCGGTGCCCTCGCCGTTGACGACCTGCTCCTCGGTGCCGTACTGGGCCCTGATGCCGCTCGC
>CACXDP010000337.1 GCA_902766445.1 uncultured Coriobacteriaceae bacterium | reverse complement strand
TAGAAGCGGTAGTGCGAGAAGGCGCGGTTGGCCTCGGCCATCTTAAAGAGGTCCTCGCGGCGCTTGACGGAGGCGCCGGTGCCGTTGACGGCATCCATGATCTCGTTTGCGAGACGCTGAGCCATCGTCTTCTCCTTGCGGGCGCGGGAGAAGTTGACCATCCAGCGGATGGCGAGCGTTGTGGCACGACGGGAGTTTACCTCCATGGGCACCTGATAGGTGGCGCCACCGACACGCTTGGGCTTGACCTCGAGGGTCGGGCGAACGTTGTCCATGGCCTTCTTGAAGACGACCAGCGGATCCTGCTCGGTGCGCTGCTCGACGATGTCAAAGGCATCGTAGACGATGCGCTCGGCGATGGACTTCTTGCCGTCAAGCAGGACCTTGTTGATCAGCTGCGTGACGAGACGGTTGTTGTACTTTGCGTCCGGCATGACCTCACGACGGACTGCTGCTGCACGACGCGGCATACTCTATCTCCTCTACCTAGAACTATTCTTGCGTGTGTGGACAATGCCGCTTACTTGGGGCGCTTGGCACCGTAGCGGGAACGGGCGCGCTTGCGATTCTGCACGGCCGCGCAGTCGTAGGCGCCACGGATAATCTTGTAACGAACGCCGGGGAGGTCGCGCACACGACCGCCGCGGATGAGCACAATCGAGTGCTCCTGAAGGTTGTGGCCCTCACCGGGAATGTAAGCCGTTACCTCGATGCCGTTGACGAGACGCACGCGGGCAACCTTGCGAAGTGCGGAATTCGGCTTCTTGGGCGTAGTCGTGAAGACGCGGGTGCAGACACCGCGCTTCTGGGGATTGTGCTGGAGTGCCGCGTTCTTGGACTTGGACGCAACGGACTTGCGACCCTGACGCACGAGCTGGTTAATGGTAGGCAAAGCGTTTCTCCTTCGTACCTATCGGTTGTTTATGTATCGACAAAGGCGGCGCAGCACCACCACCTTGAATCAGCAATGTGTTAGACTACGCCGCTTTGCACTTGTTGTCAACACACCGCGCAGCCGGGCGTTGCCCTTTGTGACGGCCCTGTGGCCACAAACCCGCTGTGGGATCGTGGTCAAAACTGACCACGATCCCACAGCGGGTTTGTGGTCATCGTCTACGCGCACGACGAACGGTCGATACGCTTAATCCCGTCATTCGAGCCACCTGGCCCGCAGTAATCCCTCGATCAAGCAAGGTGCACAGGAGGTTTGCGCGAGTTTCTGGCTTCATGCCCGGCAAATCCTTGAGCTTGTCTGCCCCGAGAGCAGCATGCGCAATGACCAACGCCTCATCGTCTGTGAGGTGTCCTCTCAATCTGCTGCCCGGAAACGCTAGGCCAGAGAGCTGCATCTTGTGGAACCTGACAAACTCTTCGATACTTCCGAACATTCCCATCAACAAATCCGTACGGCAAAGCAAGGGGGTGTTTTTTAGATACTCTTGCACGCTGCTCCAGACATACTGACTGGCAAAGCAGATTCCTGCCACCTGCGGATTCTGATGGATATAGCGGGCGGCACACAGAAGGTACGCATCGTTCTCGATCGGTTCGCTCCAGAAGCGGCCAGAATACAGAGTCCCCTCATGCTCATACCGGTTGCGGTAGTGTTCAGTATACCCGCGACTTAGCAGCGCCATCGCATCCGAAAGCCGTCGTTTGGGATCCTCAATGAGCATGTGCACGTGGTTACTCATCAGGCAATAAGCGTGATACGAAAGCTCGCATTCATCGCGAACCTCGCGCATCAGCGCTTTGAACCTTGCGCGGTCTGAATTGTCCTCGAACAATATATGTCCGTCGTTCCCTTTCACGACCGCATGGTAAAAGCCCGATTGGCTCAGCTTGCGTGGGGTACCCGACATGATGGCTCCTCCCTAGCGCGATTATTCGGACGATGCTTTACCTTATACCCACTTTTGACCACGATCCCACAGCGGGTTTGTGGTCAGTTTTGACCACAAACCCGCTGTGGGATCGTGGTCACGGGCGCCACTCGCGGAAGTCGTGCAAGGGCAGGCCGCAAATGGGTATATTCCTCTTTACCGTTGTTTGGCTTGAAAGGAGCCTGGCATGTTTGGACTAAGCTTCATAACCCTCGTCCTCATCGTGGCGCTGGTAATCGTCTGCGCCACCTTCCTCCTCTCGGGGTACGTCAAGGCGTCTCCCGACGAGGCGCTCATCATCTCGGGCCTGCACGCCAAGCCCCGCGTCCTCACCGGCCGCGCCGGCTTCAAGATCCCCTTCTTCGAGCGCACCGACCGCCTCTGCCTCAAGCAGATCTCTGTGGACATCAAGACCGACCAGTACAGCCCCACGAACGACTTCATCAACGTCAAGGTCGACGCCGTAGCCAAGGTGCGCGTCACCGACGACCCCGACGGCATGCTCCTCGCCGAGCGCAACTTCCTCAACATGAGCGAGGAGGCCATCGCCGCATCGCTGCAGGACTCGCTGCAGGGCAACATGCGCGAGATCATCGGCACGCTCGACCTGCGCTCCATCAACACCGACCGCGACTCCTTCTCCGACCAGGTCATGGCCAAGGCCAGCAAGGACATGGAGAAGCTCGGCATCGAGATCCTCTCCTGCAACATCCAGAACGTCACTGACGAGCACGGCCTCATCAACGACCTCGGCATGGACAACACGTCCAAGATCCGCAAGGACGCCTCCATCGCCAAGGCCAACGCCGACAAGGAGGTCGCGGTGGCGCAGGCCGAGGCCGACCGCGAGGCCAACGACGCCCGCGTGCGCGCCGACCGCGACATCGCCGTGAAGCAGAACGAGCTCACCATCCAGAAGGCCCAGCTCAAGACCGTCGAGGACACCGAGCGGGCCAAGGCGGACGCCGCCTACCGCATTCAAGAACAAGAACAGCAGCGTACAGTGCTCGAGGCCGAAGCCCGTGCCAAGTCCGAGACCGTCCGCGTTCGCGAGCAGGAACTTGCCGCCGAGGTCAAGAAGCGCGCCGAAGCCGACAAGTACAAGGAGATCCAAGAGGCCGAGGCGGCCATGGAGGCCGAGAAGCGCCACGCAGAGGCAGCCGTCTACGCGGCTGAGCAGGAAGCCCGCGCCACCAAGCTGCGTGGCGAGGCGGAGGCAGAGGCCATCCGTGCCAAGGGCGTCGCCGAAGCAGAGGCCATCAAGGCCAAGGGCGAGGCCGAGGCTGCCGCGCTCGAGAAGCGCGCCGAGGCACTGCAGAAGATGAACCAAGCCGGTATGGCCGAGATGATGATCAAGGTCCTGCCCGAGGTCGCAGCCGCCGTGGCACAGCCGCTCTCGAGCATCAACAACGTGAGCGTCTACGACGCGGGCTCCGGCAATGGCGAGGCGGGCGTCTCCCGCGTGTCGGCCGCCATGCCCGTCGTCATCAAGCAGGTATTCGACACCATGAGCGACGCCACCGGCGTCGACATGCGCGAGGTCATGCGAGCGAGCACCTACGACGCCGCCGTCAACCACAACGTCTACTTCGATGGCGACATCGCCACCGTCACCGAGCCATAAGCCCAGGGCCAGAAGGGCACGTAAGCCGTGGGGCGGGAAGGCAACTGTCCTTCCCGCCCCACTTATATAATGGTCTGATTCACTACCTTGCCGGTCAACGGACACGCAAGAAACTGACCGCTTCCGTATACCTCGGCCCCATCACTCTTTACTTCTGGCGGAAGGCGTGAGCTGTGGAGCCGGGTGCCTTGCCACCCTTGGGAACAAGCACTATCTGGATGGCCTCGAGGCGCTTCGCGTGGCCCGCCGTGCCCGCACTGGCGCCGTTCTTTGCCCAACCCATCCAGCCAAAGCTTTGGGCATGCACACGATAGTACACGTCGTACCGCGTCGCCATCTGACCGGTGAGCTTGATCTGAATGGCCTCAAGGCGCTTGGATTCTCCCGTGGTCCCTGAGAGCTTGCCGTCCTTGGCCCAGGACTTCTCCCAACCATAGGTCTGCACATGGGTGCGGTAGCTGATGCCACCCGAGATCGGAAAGCTGCTCCCCAGCTTGATGTAGATGCCCTCGAGCCGCTTGGACTCGCCCGTAGTACCACTCGTCTGGCCGTCCTTCTTCCAAGAGGTCTCCCAGCCGTAGGTTTGACGATGCACGCGATAGAGCACCTGAGGAGCGACAATGCGGAACGTTTGCTTGCACGTCCCCGTATAGTTGCCCTTGGCCTTCGCAGTGATGGTAGCCGTGCCGACGCGCAAGTTGTTGGCGTAGGAAAGCGTATAATCAGTGCCTTGAGCCAGCGTCCTGCCGCCCACCTTCACGGAAAGCGCGGGTTTGATGGCCTTACCCGTATAGGCCTGCGCCGCGACTGTGCCCACGGTCGCCTTGGCGATACTCGCGGCCACCACCTTGAACTTGGCTTTCTTCGTGCCGGTAAAGTTGCCCTTACCCGTGACGGTGACGGTTGCCGTGCCGACTCTCACGTTGTTTGTGTAAGCCGCGCTATAGCCAGAAGTCGACACCGTAAGCAAGCCTGCCTTTACCGTCGGCGTAGGCTTGAGAGCGGAACCCGTATAGGATAGGCTCTTCGAGACGCTCGCCGAGGTAATGGCGACAGGCGCTATCTTCCACGAGAGCGTCTTTGAACTGGTCGTGCCATCGTCCCAGCAATAGTTCTTGTTGTCCGTAAGCGCCGCAGTCGCCTTGTAGCTCCCCGCATTCGTAGCCTTCGTAGTGCCAGAGAGCTTATAGTGCGCGCCTGTCGCAATGCCTACCTTTGCCTTGCCATCATAGACGAAGCCTGTCTTCACCGAGGGCACTCCCACGTCGGCTCGTTCGATGACAAAGTGCTCCTCCCGCACGCCGGCATAGTCACCCAGCCCCTCAATCCTGGCAGTCGCCTTACCCGCATTCACGTTGTTTGAGCACGACAGAGCATAGTCATCGCCTTCCACGAGCACGCTTGAGCCCTCGTCGTCCTCATACGTTACCGTCACCTCAGGGACCAAAGCCGAACCCGTGTACACGAGGTCGTCCTGCACGTCAATCACGATCCGTCGATCAGCTATGCTGTGCGGCGTGATCTTGAACCCTTTCGCGATAACACCGGCATAGTTGCCCATCCCCTCGACCGTGAGCGTGGCAGTTCCCGCCATAACGTTGTTCTCATAGCCAAGCGCATAGTCTTCGCCCTCCACGAGCGTCACCCCGGCATGAGCGACCGTCGGCACGGGTTCCACCGCGTCGCCCGTATAGGGAAAGCTCTCATCGGCAAGCAACACGTCTTCATCGAGTAGTTCTGCCGGGACGATCTCGAAGTCCGCCGTCCTCGATCCGGCGTAGGTGCCCATACCCTCAAGCGTCACCGTCGCGACGCCGACATCCACATCATTCTCGTAGCCCACCGCCCTGTACTCAACGGAATCCACGAGGGTATGGGTCCCCACGAGCATGGAACCACCTTCGGCGTCGTAGTCATACTGCTCCTGAATCAGCCTGATTGCAGGACGACAGGCTTTCCCGGTGTAGGCAGCCTCGCCAACCACCGCAATCACGGTCTCGTCGTCAAGCTCGTGCGGCACGACCTCAAATGTCGCGCTAGCGCTGCCCGTATAGTTGCCTGCACCATAGACCGTGACGACCGCCGTCCCGAGATTGACGTTGTTTGAATACTCCGCGCGTTCGGCAAAGTCAACACCCTTCACGAGCGCCATTCCTCCGTCAATCACCTCAAGCACCTCGGGCACGAGCGCATGACCATCCCAAGCTAGCTCCTCGGCGGCAAGTATCACCTGTGCGCCACCCAACGGACGCGGTGCAATCGCGAACCGCAGCCCCTTGACAAAGAGGCCCTCGTATTCGCCCATACCCACGACCGTTGCCGTGCCCACTCCGGCGTCCACGTTGTCCGAGTACTCCACGCGGAAGTCGACGTTGCGCACAAGCATCGTGGACGCACCGTCAAACCGAAGCTCAATCTCGACATCGGGCTCCTTTGGCGTGTAATCGAATACGTACCCACCGTCCGGCAGCGCAAGACTCATCGCGAGCGTACCGAGGCCCTCGACGTCCACTATGCTACCCCCGCTGGCAAGCTCAACGGCAGCGAAGGCGTCCGCCTCACCGTAGCCCGTCTCCTCGTCCCATCCCAGCTCGCCGATGTCATGTGCGCTCGCATAAAGAATGCTCGTCGCCTCATCAGCACTCAGCTCCGGATTTGTGGCGAACTCAAGCGCAAGAACGCCAGCGACCTGAGGCGTGGCCATGGACGTACCTGAGAGGGTGCCGAACAAGTTCCCCATAAAGGTGCTGTAGATGCGATTGCCCGGCGCCGAGATGTTCTTGCCGCTCGTCGTATGCACGCCACCCTGGCCAGCAACGTTGTAGTTCGAAGTCGCGCTGCGTCTCACCACATACGAACCGGAAGGATCGTTGCCGGTGACCGAGGGTTCACCGGCAAGGTCCATCACGCTCACGACTGATTCATCGTCGCTCGGAAAGGCACGGAAGGGTACCACGCCCTTGTTTAAGGAACTGTTGCAGGACGCGACGACGGTGACGATTCCGTTGTCCCGCGCCGTTCGAATCGTTCGTATGAGCGCCTCATCCGATACGCTCGGAAAATCCGCCTCATTGCCAATGTTCATGCCAATGCTCATGCTCACAACGCGCACGTTGTAGTCGTCTGCCACATCCAAGACGTATCTAAAAGCGGTCACCAGGTCAGCAGTGGTAACGTTACCGCTATCGCTGAAAGCCTTGATGGGCACGATACCGGCATTGTACGAAACGCCCGCCACCCCATAGCCGTTGTTTGTGACGGCACCGAGGATGCCGAGCACGTGGGTACCGTGGTTGTTGGCTCGCAACGGCGTGACATCGTACATGTCCTCGATGTCACCAACGCGAGCAGCATGAGCATTGTAAGCGCTACCAGCGATGATATTTGCCTCGAGGTCACGGTGGGCAATGTCGAAACCGTTGTCGATGACAGCGACGGCAACTCTGCCCTCGCACGTCGCGATTCCCCAGGCATCAAAGGCGCGCATGCTCGTGAGAGCCCACTGCTCGCTCACGATTTTGTCATCAACTCCCACCGACGCAAGTCCGAGCAGCTCGACTAAGGGCTCAGGTTCATCCTCGGCAAGATAATAGACGTAGTTGGGCTGAGCGCCCGTCACAGCCGACGTCGCGGACTGGAGTACGGAGTTTACCGCGTCCTCCACGCCGGCGCCGTCCTCGACCTGCACAGAAACGACGCCAGACGTGACCTCTTCGGGCGAAGGCTCTCTCGCCAGAACCTCATCGGCCTGGGCAAGCGACGCTTCGACGTCTGCAGGAGCCGCTTCGGGGTCGACGCATACAAGCACCTCTCCGGGTACGTACTGCACGCCATCAGGCATCTCGAACACCTTAGCAGGTTGGCCTTCTTCGGCGGATGCCGGAACCGCCAAGCAAAGCAAGCATGCCACCACAAGGAGAAGGCATGCGAGCCCGCCGACTCCACCGCCAGAAGGCCCGCCAATGCACAAGGCCGGTATCTCATTTGCGACACGAGTCGCCCAAGGGGTACTGCCATGACAAGACACGGCAACGCGGAAACGGTTTCGATGCGAGTGCCGGTACATAGGCAGTCCTTGGTCAGCGTGTCATGCATATCAATCGTGAAGAGAAGCTACCCTCCACCCTTATGAGTGTACCGCACGGTATGCCAACTCGGCTTGCGCGTAGGCAACGAGGGCGCACGCCGCATCATGGCCACCGTCCTGGGCATGGGCCTCGGCACCCAGCAGCGCATTGGCGAAAGCGTAGCCCGAAGCTGTAAGGACGAATCTGCCACCACAGTCACCCGTAACGACAACAGGTTCAGCAAGTTGCCATCCTCGGATGCCCGCAACGCGCACGCGCCAACGGTCACCAACCTTCGCCACGGAAAGCCTGGAGGCCGGAACGGGTTCGCCGCCCAAGGTTGCCGTTGTGACCGTGGGCTTGACGCTACCTTCGGTGGTAAGCGTAAAATCGAGGGAGGTCTCGGACTCGAGTGCAAGGCTAGCGCTGACCTTGGTGACGGAGGAACCTTCAACCTCCTTTGACATCGTATGCCCCTCAAGAGCCGACGTCACAGCAGAGCTGTCGTAGCCACTGGCATAGAACGTATCCATCGCCATGTACTGGTCCTCACCGTCTCCCAGACTCCAGCCATTAGACGCAGAGAGAAATGGCTGCACCCAGTGGCCGTAGTCCGCCACGGCATGCACGAGCGAGACAGTATCGGCATCGAAGGAGGACGCGTACTTCTCGAATCTTTCGACGTATCCCTTGACCGAGATGCCTTCTTTAGTGAGGGTGAGTCCATCACCGTAGTGCAGCGTAGCCGTCACGGGCTCTGCCATCTCCACCGAGGAAACCGGCACCGTGAAGCCATAATACTTCTTTGTCGAGTCGCGAGAATCCGCGTCAAAGGGCACCTCTACGTCACGCTCGCGCCTACCGCCCGCATGCCCCACGTGGAAGGTCATCTTGCTCTGCGACCAGTCGACCTCATCCGTCTCGGGCAGGTCCACAAAGACAGTAAGTCCGATTTGTCCCGTGAGTACGAGGTTCTGCTTCACGAAGGATGGCTCAGGAATCGGGTCAGAGGCAGGAGGCTCTATCGTAAAGGTCGCTATTCTCACGTCCTTGTAGTTACCTCTGCCCGTGACCACGACCTTTCCCGTTCCCGCGTTCACGTTGTCTTCGTATGTCAGCGTATAGTCCTTGCCTTCCTCAAGCTCATAGATGAGCTCGCCTGAGACGGCAGTCTTTCGCTCGTGACGAAGAGTCACGCCAGGCCTGTGCTCCTTTCCGTCATAGGTGAAGTTCTCCCCATCTAGCTCCAGGGTGACCTTGGAGTAGTTGACGGATCGGGGACGAATGGTGAACTCCTTGACCGCCTCGCCCCCATAGTTTCCCTTGCCCGCGACGACCGCGAATCCTGTCCCCGCATCTTGATTGTTCGAGTAGGTCGCCGAGTCCTTGTAGTCGACGCCCTTCACGAGGGTCACGTCGTCGTCCTCGACTTTCGTCACCGCAGGTCGTACTGGACGTGCGTCATAGTCCCACACGGAAGCGGAGAGCGTGACCATGTCTGCAGTCAGTTGTCGTCTCTCGATGGTTGCATGCAGCGTCTCGCAGAACGCGCCCGCATATGAGCCGATGCCGGCGACGGTCGCGGACATCGTGCCGGATTCCACGTTGTTGGCATAGGCAACCTCGAAGTCCACATCGCGCACGAGCGTCGTGGCCACCCCCTGCGCATCCTCGAGCGTTACCTCCACGTCGGGCTCCTTGGCGCTGCGATCGTATACCAAACCACCATCCGGCACGATGAGCCGCATCGAGACCTCGCCCAGGCCGTTCGCGTCCGCTTGTACTGCGCCTGACTGCGCCATACGCACCGCCGCGTAGGCGTCAACCTCCCCGTGGCCGTACTTCTCATCCCATCCCGCGTCTCCGATATCGTGTGCACTGTGATAGAGGATGTCTACCGCTTCGTCCACAGTAAGACTGGGGTTAATCGCGAACTCCAAGGCAAGGACACCCGACACGACCGGCGCCGCGTTCGATGTGCCAGTAGAGTTGCCATATGCGTCTTTAGTTATAGTGCTAAAGATGGACGTACCAGGTGCCGAGATGTTTTTTCCCTTGCGGGTATGCTCGCCACCCTGTCCGCTCACGTTGTAGTTGGAGGTGGTCCCCAACTCGACATCATATGCACCCGACGCGTCATCCCCCTCATCCACTTGTGTGCCTCTGAGGTTCATCACGCTCACGATGGACTCGTCGTCACTGGGATACGCATAGAACGGCGCATCACCTGTAGAGGAGTTGCTGTTGCAGGCTGCGGCAACGGTCACTATGCCCCTCTCGTAAGCCTGCCTCACCTTGCCTATGAGCACGTTATCAGAAAAGCTGTCCGTGTCATATGCCACTCCGACGCTCAAATTGATAACACGTATATTGTCGCTCTCAGCGCGCCCAAGCACATAGTCATACCCTTTCGCCACACTTGACGTGGTTGCATCGCCGTCGTCGTTAAAAACCTTCACAGGCACGAGCTTGGCGTTGTAAGAGACCCCAGCCACTCCCTTGCCGTTGTTTGCCACCGCTCCAATAGTGCCTGCCACGTGAGTGCCGTGGTTGTAGTTCTTTGACGGCGGAGTAAGGTCATCCGTGCTTCCTTGGCCCGTGTTGGCGGCATGCGCGTTGTAGGCACTCCCAGGGATAATGTTGTCGACCAGGTCCTCATGATCGAGCTGAAAACCAGTGTCGAGCACAGCCACGGCGACTGACCCCTCGCAGCGCGAGATGGACCATGCATCATAGGCGCGCACGCTCTTGAGCGCCCACTGCTTGGCAACGGAGGGGTCGTTGACGGATTCGTTGGTGGAATCATCGGCAGCATGCAACGTCGGCAACACGTCCATCAGGACAGCATCAGGTTGCTCAGCGCCCTCCTCGTCGATGGACCCCACCCCAGCCTGAGGCTCAATCGCCTTGACGGGCTCAACTGCGGAGACAACTTCCTCGATGGACTCCCCGCCGGCAATGGATTCCTCATCGTCCGTTTCCTCGAGGTCCACGACGTCTTCGGCATCCATCAGGTGGTAGATGTAGTTCGGCTGGCAATCCACTATCACGCCCGGCGCAGCCTCGAGCGTGTCGTTGACGGCGTCCTCGACCGACGTCCCCGGCTCGAGCGGTACCGTTACGATGCCGGATGCGAGCTGCTCCTCTTCTACCGACGAAGAGGAGACGTCGGGGACCTGAGCAAGCGCCTCTTCTACCTCCTCGGCACTCGCGTCAGCGCTCACGACCACAATCATCTCGTCGGGCTCGTATTCCACCCCATCGGGAATCGAAAACGGCTCCTCCTCGGGGCTCTCCCCCTTCGCGACTGATCGTGAGTCTGCCGCCGACCCTCCATCAACCTGCGCCTGAGCCTCCCGTAGCATGGGCATCGGCACGAAACATGCGAAGACAAGTTCCACGCTCACCAGCATGGCAATCGCGCGCATTGCGGTTCGCTTATGCATAGCCTCTCCTTTTTCTCATTTGCGCAGGACACTGGCGCAAACGCCCCCTAGCAAAGATAGTATGACGGCGATGCGAAATACGCATCAAGGAAGCATGCGATGCACATAAGCATCACGCGCCGTCATTGCATCCATTTCCGTGCACTATGCAAGGCGCGCACCGTGATAGCATGGAGCGAAGGGCAAACGAAAGGGGCGGATTATGGCGTGGAATACTAACGTGCTGGTTGGACAATCGGGCGGACCGACGGCGGCCATCAACGCGAGCCTGGCGGGCGTCTTTGACACTGCACGCGACCTTGGTGCGCACGTACTGGGCATGCGCTACGGCATCGAAGGCTTCCTGGCAGGGCGCATCGTCTACCTCGACCGCACGCTCGGCGACCCCATGGACATCGAACTGCTGCGACGTACACCGGCGAGCTTCTTGGGCAGCTGCCGCTTCAAGCTTCCCGAACCCGAGGAGGATCCGGCATTCTTTGAGGACGCCTTCGCGAAGTTTGAGGACGCACACGTCGGCGCCGTCCTCTACATCGGCGGCAACGACTCCATGGACACCATCGACAAGCTCGGACGCTGGGCAGATGCCCACGGCAGTGACGTGAGGCTCATCGGCATCCCAAAGACCATCGACAACGACCTTGTGGGCACGGACCATACCCCCGGTTTCGGCAGCGCCGCCAAGTTCATCGCAACGACCATGCGCGAAATCGAGCGCGACTCGAGCGTCTATGACCTCAAAAGCGTCACTTTCGTCGAGATCATGGGACGCGATGCCGGCTGGCTCGCTGGCTCGGCCTGTCTCGCAGGCGCCCTCGGCAACCCCTGCCCCGACCTCGTGCTCCTTCCCGAGGTGACACTGAACCAAGAAGCTCTGCTCGACCGCATCTCTTTGCTGCTCGCGCGCAAGAACACCGTAGTCGTGGCCGTAAGCGAGGGCGTACGCCATCGTGACGGCACGCTCCTCTGCGAAGCCGCGGCCGAGGCGGCAGACGGCACGCGCCTTGATGCCTTCGGCCACGTCGCGTCGCTCTCGGGCACAGGACGCTATCTCGCGAGCGTCACTCGCGCGGCACTCGGTTGCAAGACACGCGCCATCGAGCTCTCGACACTGCAGCGCTGTGCCAGCCATGTCGCAAGTGCCACCGATCTCGCTGAAGCATATGCCCTGGGAGGCGCGGGCGTCCTTGCCGCGCAAGACGGAAAGACCTCGGTGATGACCGCCATCAAACGCATCTTTGACAAGCCCTATCTCTACGACACCACGCTCACGCCCATCGCGGACGTGGCAAACAAGGCCCGCAAGGTGCCGCGCGAGTTCATCGCCCCCGACGGCATGGGCGTAACGGCCGCTTTTGACCGCTATGCACGCCCGCTCATCGAGGGTGAGGTATCCAGCACATACCAAGGTGGCGTCCCCCACCACATCAAAGCCCTCGAAGCTGACCGCTCGTAGGTGAGCGAATCGTCGCATGAAAAAAGTGGCCCCTTGCGTGTCCCTACCTGGCGCATGCAAGGGGCCACCCCTTTATGTCCCCTGCAACCCTATGGACGTATCGTACAGCCGAGGTAGCAACTGCGCTGGGCGCTTTCGCTGATGACCTCGACGAAACTCTCAAACCAAGTCTTTGATTCGGATGAATTGTTCGCGCGCTCGAGTACGATGCGCGTAGGCCTATCGATGTCACCTAGGCAGTCCTCGAGTGCATCGAGGTTATGCCCGTAAAAATCTGGAAAGCCAAGCTTTTGCGCCAACCGCTCGTGCGCCTCCTCAGCCGTCTCAAGCTCAACCTCCCGGAGCACCACCTTACGTGGACGTGGCATGTCGCACCTCCTCTTTAATATAGTTGCTCAAATGTCTTGTAGTGATTGCCTGTGTAATAGATGAGGCCATCGTTCGAGTACACGATGCGCTTGGCTCCGCGCGACCCACCTCTATAGTCGATATCGCACTCGTACCACGTTCGGCCTTTTGCGTTCGGCAGACGCTTCTCGCGATTGCCAAAGCGATCGCCACCGATGGACTTGCCGGGGCACGCCTCGTCCAGGCTCAACCCCTCGGTCTTCCATCCGGCGTCCTCCGCCTCATCCTTGGTTACGTAGTTGCTGGGCAAATGCCTGTATTCGTGCAGGTAGAGTGCCACATCCTCCTTTGAGGTATAGGTGCCGTCCTCGGTAACTCCCGGCGCACGGGCACCGCCGACCGATCTGTCTTGCGCACTATCCCCCTCAACGTCGGAGGTATCGACCTCGGGGTCCTGATCCTGGTCGAGCTCATGCCCCTCATTCGCGGCGCCCTCGCTGACCTCCGCCTCCGAAATCTCAGTCGCATCGGTTTCAGCGTTGCCGCCCTCGTTGTTCTGAACCTCGCTTGTTCCCGTGGCATCCGTTTGCCCAGCCCCGGAGCCATCCGGCGAACACCCCGGCAGAAACAGCGTCCCCGCCAACGCAAGCATCGCCACAAGGGCAACCCACCATCGCCTTCGCGCCATATCCAATCACTGTTCCTTTCCAAATCGCTCCCTACGATGCCCTTCATCATACTCGCTCCACATACGACATGACCCACGACGTGCTAGAATGGGACCTTCAAACGCACCCGAAACGCACCCTAGGAGGTCCTCGTCCATGAGGTGGACCGCACGAACGTATCTCTTTGCGCTCTTGGCCTTTGTCGTGGCATGCGCGATACTCTGCACCTCTGCACCCGCCTTGGCCGATGAGCAGCTAGCGCCTACAGACCAGGTCGAAACTGACGCCGATGCGACAGAAACCACAGCCTCCAATGAGGCGACTTCCACTGACGCCAAGGACTCCACCGCAAAGAAGAAGAAGGAGCCGCCACCACCTAAGGAGTACCTCGTCCACTACGATCCAAACGGTGGCGAGGGATATATGGAGGATTCCGTCTTCATCGAAAAGAATCCCGCCCCGCTCACCCGTTGCACGTTCACGCGTATAGGCTACACCTTCGAGGGATGGAACACCGCACCTGACGGCACGGGAACGTCCCTCGCCGACGCCGTCGACGTGCGTGACCTCCTGAGCGATGCCGGCTTGACCGTCTACGCGCAGTGGGGTTCGCAGATTTACGTCATCCGCTACACCTCGGGCGTTCCCACACAAGATACGTCGCAGGTCTCTGGCTCGATGCAGTCTCAGCTCGTAGTCCACGACGCCGAAGTCGCGCTCAAGGATTGCGCATTCGAGCGCGTAGGTTACACCCCCAAGTGCTGGGTGGACCAGAATGGCGCGCAGCACGAGTTCGGCGAGCATGGCGTCAACTATTCCACCGCAACCGACACTCGCTCATGGGAGCTCGCGACTATCGAGAACGGAATCCCCGACGAAGGCAAAGAAGGACACTGGTCCTGCCAGGGATCGGTAGTCTTTGCAGGAGATGACGGCTCGCTCTGCGCTGCGATGGCGTTTTACTTCGCCGGATCGGGGTATTCCAAGGGTTCGCTCGACAACTACGACTCCATGATCAAGGTCGTCAACCTTGACACCGGAGAAGAGCTGAAGAGCAAGCGCGGACTCATGCTCGAGCACGCCAACGACATCGCCTATCGTCCGGACAACAAGCACTTCTACGTGGCACAGGGCGGCATCAACGAGGGCTACCCCGACGGCATCGTCGAGCTCGACGAAAACCTCGAAGAGGTGCGTACCGTGACACCCGAGGGCACGCACAACATCTGGAACCTCTCGTACTCTGACGGACACTTCTACGCCATCGGCAACGTAAACGGAGACAGTTTCGCCCGCGGCAACCCGAACGGCGAGAAGAGCGACCTCATCGTGCTTGACGATGATCTCAATCTAATCGAGCTTCACGCTGTAAACTACTCTCTTCAAGGCTTCTCTGGGCAGGGCATGGTCTGCGACGGCAGCTTCCTCTACTCCATCCTCATGAACTTCGGCGAACACGAGGCGGTGACGAAGCAGCGACTCGCCATATTTACGCTCGAAGGAGAGGCACGCGGTACGCAACGCATCGACATTCAGAAAGAAGTCGAATCAGCTTCGACGCTCGACGGCCGCATGTACTTCTCGACTAACGGCGGCAGCCAGGGGACCATCTACGGCACCGACCTCGCCAGCGCAACGATGTCAGTAGTGTGGGAGGCAAATCCCTACCAAATCGCCTTTGACGAGGGTGGTTTTCCTGCGACGGACATGCCCGAAGCCGTAGATACCCACTACGACGAAGAGGTGGCTTTGCCCACCGAGCCGCCCGCATGTCCAGGGTATGATTTCGTAGCATGGACCGAGAACGCCGACGGATCGGGCCAGAGCTTTGCCCCAGGCGAGACGGTACACAACCTTGCCGAGTCGGGCACCGTCACGTTGTACGCCCAATGGCGTCGAGTTCAAGTCCCGTTCGTGTCCGACAATGGCTCGATGACTGATACCAGCAGCATCGAACCAGAGCCTGAAGCCCCCGCACCGCGCAGTGCACCGAAGCATCTGGCGCAGATGCTCGCGCTGTGCACCGCAGTCGTGCTTTTAGGCGCACAAAAAAGACTCCATGGTGACAGGGGGACAGTCCCCTGCGTACCGTAGTGACAAGGGGGACAGTCCCCTGGGGACCCAGGGGACTGTCCCAACGCCATTAAGTTAAGATGTTGGGCATGACGGGGCGGCCGGTTGGCGAAGCCGTTTTTTCGCCACCGGCGGCG
>CACXDP010000336.1 GCA_902766445.1 uncultured Coriobacteriaceae bacterium | reverse complement strand
GCGATTGCGAGCTGGTTGGATGTCATCGTCTGATAGTCTAGCCAGCTGTCATAGGCGCAGTGTCCGTCCCCCATATAGCGCCATGGGGAACCCTCTGTGCCTATGACATCGGTGGGGTCAGGGTAGTCGAGGCGATTGCGGATGTTTTCAGCGACGTATTCTGCGTCGAACTGCGTCGCGGTGTACGCCCATGGAAAGATCCAGCCCAAGGACTTCGAGTTCGAGAAGTTGTCCTCGTCAAGTGCGAGCGTCGCGACGTTGCGCAGGATATCGGGTGCGGAATCGCCGAGGCTCTTTGCCTGCAGGAAGGCGACTTCGCGATCATACTGTGAGGCATGCTGCAGGGAATCCGAACCGATGCATAGGATGACACGTTCGATCTTGTGGTCGGCCAATGCGGAGCGCAGAGTGTCGAGCGAGTTTGGCAAGGTCTGAGCCATCGTGGCAAGGTTGTACGAACGCGATCCGAGTTCCGCATCGAGCGCGTCGGGATTGATGCCGAACGATGCAAACGAGGAGCCGAGTACGAGCGTGTCTATGGAGTTCGGTTCCAACGCGCGGTAGTTGTGCCAGGTGATGTCGGTGGGAGTGGCGTACCGCTCGAACGCGAGCGTAAGTCCCACGTCTATGGTGAGCGCGACGATCAGGAAGGCAAGCACTACGCCCGCACGCCGCAAGATGCTAGTAGTTTGCATACATGAACGCCTCCCCCTGCTCCAGGCTAAAGCTGAGCGAGAATGCAAAGATGGTGCCGCAGGCCACGTAGATCGCGATGCGCAAGGGCCAGCGCAGGCTCAGCAACTCGCTGCGTACGTCGTGGCCTCGCTCGTAGAGCACATCCACCGCAAACACAACTGCCAGCGCCCAGAGTGCGATGGACTCAAAACCCAGCATATGCGGTGAGCTGACGCCGAGTGCCTCGAGCTGGGGTACGACGCTGTCAAGCGGCACGAAGTTGGTGAGGGTGGCCTTGAGGCAGGAGAGTCCGACCTTAACGCTTTCGATGCAGTCGAAATAGCGCCCCACCGCGACGACGGCGAAGGTGCGCAGAATGGCAAACAGATGGAATCCTGCCGATTCGCGTCGGATGTGCAGACGTTCTCCGAGTCGTGCAAAGAGAGGCGCGCAGAGGTCGGCAAGCGCAATCATCACACCGTTGTAGAGGCCCCAGGCGATGAAGTGCAACTCCGCACCATGCCACAGACCTACGACAAAGAAGACTACGATGTTGGAGACGCAGGCCGAAATCGTGCGTCCGGTCTGTTTGCCGAGGGCCTTGGTCGCTCGCTTGTTGAGCTCGCGCATCGGACCACATACGGCGAGTGGGTAAAAGACGTAGTTCTTCATCCAGTGGCCGAGCGACATGTGCCAACGCCGCCAGAAGTTAGCCAGCGAGGTGGAGAAGTACGGTTGCCGGAAGTTTTGTGCCATCTCGATGCCAAAGAGCTCCGAGGCACCCTCCACGATGTCAATCCCGCCCGAGAAGTCTGCGTACATTTGCAGGGAGTAGAGCAGGATGCCGATTACGATGACGGGCGCGGCCGTCGCGCCGTCGGATTGGCCGATGATGGTGCGATAGTTGCCCACGAGGACATTGGCGATGGCGTACTTCTGGAGCAGACCATATCCGAGGCGCACGAGGCCACGCCGCATGCCGTTCCATGAGGGTCCGCGCGAGGCGAAGAGCTGAGAGGAGATCTCGGCGTAACGGTTAATCGGTCCTTGGATTACCTGCGGAAACCACGAGACAAAGAGGCAAAAGCGCACAAAGCTCGGCTCGGGCGTGAGCTTCTCGTTATAGACCTCCATGACGTAGCCAAGCGAGGCAAACATGTAGAACGATATGCCAAGCGGCAGCAGGATGCTCAAGCTGCGGGTGGTCTCGGCGAGGCCTAGGTTAAAGAGGATTGTGTTCCAGTACTTGAGGTAGCCGAGCATACCGAAGCATATGACGAACGTTGCGGCGAGGACGATGCGACGGCGACGGACGAAGAGCTGCTTGACGGCCTTCTTTGCGTCGCGACCCTTCGCAGCCTTGCGAGCGTCTTTTGCTTGAGACGAGAGTCGCGTGAGGCCCTGCGAGCCGGCCCAGGTGGTGAGTGCTGTCACCAGCATGAACGACAGCATCGGCCAATGGCCAACGATGCCATAGAACACGATGCTGCCCACGAGCAGCACCACCCACTGAAAGCGCGGCGCGAGCCGGCCCATGGCGTAGTACACGACCAAGAGCGCAAGCAGGAAGAGCGCGAACTGTAAAGACAGAAGTTCCACGTGGCGGTCTTTCGTTTGGAGTTGTTTACGTAAGCCAAACAAATCATTATAGGCAATCTCGACAGTGAGTAGCTACTATTCACAGTCTGCTCCCGCAATCCTGCATCCTGCATCGGGTGTGCTGTTCTATGGTGACCTTGTGCTGTGCGAGAAAAAGACCTTAGACTAAAGCCTCGAATCACGTGTGTACCATCGAGCATGCTGGAGGATGTGGTCTGTATGGCGGTCACGACAAGTAGCATCTCTTTGAACCAACGATTCGGCTCCGGATTGTTGGGGACGATGGCGCGGCTTGCGATTGCCTGCCTCGCATGCGTCGTCGTCGGCTTCCTGCTCATCGTCCTGGCCTATTGCGTGCCTACCTCACCCATGGAAAAGAACCTCAAGGAATCGGTCGAGCAGCTCAGTGCGGAGGGCGAGTACCATGCGCTCATCGGTAGCGACAGCACTTGGACGCTTGACAATTACACGGTTGCCGCCATGCTCAACCAAGCAGCGCATGGGCACAGCGATCCCTTGCGCTATGCGATGCTCAACCCGCATGCGGGCGAGGGGGAGACGCAGATCGACCAGCTGTCGCTGGGTATCGGCGAGCCCGATGGTAAGCTCCCCGTGTACAGCCAGTATTGGCACGGCTACCTGGTCTTTCTCAAGCCACTGCTTCTGCTGCTCAACTTGGAGCAGATACGAATGTTCTCGCTGATGACCTGTTCGGTTCTTGTCCTGCTTGTGGCCGTCCTACTTGCGAGGCGCGGCGAGGCTGCGGCAGGAATGGCGTTCGGAGTGTCGTTCGTTGCCTTCAACGTGGTGGTGACGATGTTTTCGCTCTCTCTGGCCGCCTGCACGTTCCTCGCCCTTGTGGGGACGTTGGTGGTCTTGTGGCAGACGGAAAAGAGGGGCCGCACCTTGTGGGGCAACGTGGGGTGGTGGACGGTGCCCTTCCTCGTCCTGGGGGCGGCGACCTCATACTTCGACTTCCTCTGCACGCCGATCACGACGCTGGGTGTCAGCTTGGCAATGCTCGTCTATCTTTCTCGCCATGACTTGGGCAAGGATGCGGTCGTGCATGCCGTCCTAGGTGTCGTGGCCCTGAGCGCGTGCTGGGCGGTGGGGTATGCGGTGATGTGGGCGTCGAAGTGGGTGATCGCAACGATGGTCACGGGACAGGACGTGATCGCCGCAGGCGTGGCAAAGATATTCGAGCGAAGTGCCTCACGTGAGTTCGAGGCGGTCGACTCGGCGCAGATCAGCCGATGGGATGCCGTCACAAAGAACTTCGACCTGGGATTTCCGAAATGGTGCAAGCCGTTCGTGGCGCTCATGGTTGCTGGAACCGCCATCTACGTCGCACGCAATGCAAAGAGGGGCGAGGGCCAAGGCGGGATGTCTCTCTGGTGGATGCTACCCTTGCTGGTCGTGGCGGTGTTTCCCTACGCTTGGTATTTCTTTGCCGCGAACCACTCCTACCAGCACGCGTTCTTTACCTATCGCGGCCAAGTGGTCACCTTGTTGTGCGTTGCGCTGTGCTGTGCGGGGGCGCTCACACGCTTCAATGGGGGTGCCGTCCCTGGTCGCGTCCCTCACGGAGACGAGCACTAAGGGGAGTAGCCTTTCGGGATGACTACTGCTGTCGAGCGCGTCTCCGAGCGTTTTCTTCCTCAAATACGCGCATGCACTCCAGTTCCCATGCGCGTCGTGACGACTTGACCTCCGTATCGAGCATAAGCCCCACGGCGAGCATGAGCGCAGAGAGGATGCCCAGTCCCATGGCGAGCATGGCGGTAGGGAAGCGGTCTACGAGGCCGGTCAGTCTGAATTCCTTGATGACGGGCAGGCCGCATAGGAGGCATAGGACGAGGAAGACAAGCGAAAGCAGCAAGAAGAACGGGAACGGGCGATAGTCCTTGAAAAGTGACGCGATCATTCGCAGCACCTTGATGCCGTCGGACACGGTGTTGAGCTTCGAGACGCTGCCCTCCGGGCGATCGCGGTACTCGATGGGAACCTGTGCGATGCGCCACCGGCGGTCAGCGGCAAAGATGGAGAGCTCGGTCTCGATCTGAAAACCTTCCGAAAGACAAGGGAAGGTCTTGGCAAAAGGCCTCGTGTAGGCACGGTAGCCTGTCATGACGTCATGATAGTCGAAACCGTAGAGGACCCTGATGAGCCATCGCACGAGGTTGTTGCCCACGCCGTGGAACTGCCGCTTGTTCTCGCTGCCGTAAGTGCCGTTGGACAGGCGATCGCCCACCACGTGGTCGGCTTCGCCCGAGATGAGCGGCGCGAGAAGGTCAGGCGCGTGTTCTGCGGGATAGGTGTCGTCGCCGTCTACCATGATGTAGTACGTGGCATCGATGTCGCGATGCATCTGCCGCACTACGTTGCCCTTGCCCTGACGCGGTTCGTGGCGGACCAGCGCGCCGTGAGCGCGGGCGATCTCGGCGGTGCGGTCAGTGCTGTTGTTGTCATAGACCCAGATTACGGCCTCAGGTAGGACACGGCGGAAATCGTCGACAACCTTGCCAATGGTAAGCTCTTCGTTGTAGCAAGGTATGAGTACGGCCACGGTGTCCTGTTGTGATGTCATCGCTCTGCTTCCCATCAATGGTTTTTACCGTCGCCAAGTATAGTCTGCTCTCGCAAACTCGTCTACCACGCACCGACAATCCCTCGCGTCGAGGCCTTGCCGGCGCTATCATCTTCCTATCTATGTGCGTCGTCGCAAAGGAGTCTCCATGCCCAACTCCATCCGCAAGGTCAACGTTATCGGCCACCTCAATCCCGACACCGACAGCATCTGCGCTGCCATCAGCTACGCCTACCTCAAGAACCAGCTCGATCAGAGTACGGTCTACGAGGCGCGTCGCGCCGGCGCCGTCAACCGTGAGACAGGCTACGCGCTCAAGCACTTCGGCTTTGAGGAGCCTCGCCTCATCACGAGCGTGCGCCCGCAGCTCAAGGACCTCTCGCTCGTCGAGCAGTCCGGCATCGACGCCGAGACGAGCCTCTATGTGGCGTGGAACCTCATGAAGGAGACGCGCGTCCCGACGCTCGCCATCGCCGACAGCAAGCGCGCTCTGCAGGGCGTCATCGCCGTGCAGGACGTCGCCAACGCAAACATGGACATTCTCGACCGTGAGTCGCTTGGTATGGCGCGCACCCCCTTCGTGAACATCCTCGACACCCTGCATGGCACCATGATCGTCGGTGACCCCAAGGGCTGCATCGAGGGAGGACAGGTCTGCGTGGGCACGAGCCCGAAGGTCATGGCCAACGTCATCAAGCCGGGCGACACCGTGCTCGTCACCAATCGTCTCAAATCACAAGCCTTCGCCCTCGAGCAAGGCGCAAAGTGCCTCATCGTGTGCTGCGAGGCCGACGTCACCGACCCCATCAAGAAGCTCGCCGAGGACTTCGGTGCCGTGATCATCGGCACGCCGTACGACACCTATGCGGCTGCACGCCTCATCTCCATGGCCGTGCCTGTGCGTGCAAAGATGCTGCCTGCGGACAAGTGCGCGTCCTTCTCGATGAACACGGCAGTCGAAGAGGCT
>CACXDP010000335.1 GCA_902766445.1 uncultured Coriobacteriaceae bacterium | reverse complement strand
TCTGATCTGTGGTCTCCGAGAGATATACATCCTCTGCGCCGTTGTCCTGTGCGCATTGGTGGTTTGGCTGATGATGGTTTTGCATGGTAGCCACATGGACGCGGAAGCGGTTGGAGTGTGTGTGGCTCTTGTCACAGTGAACGTGTGGTTCGTCCCGTTTTGTCTCGAGTTCGTGTGGGTGTTTCTCATAGCGATTGCCGCTTCAGCCATTGCTGTCCCGCTCTCAATCAAGGGGAGGAGCGAGTTGCTTGCGATGCTCTTCATGGTCGTCGGAATGATAACCGCCTACCTCGACTTTCTCACGGCGGAAACGCTGACGCTCACCATTCCCCTTCTTCTAGTGGTAAGGGCGTGCGACAGGGAGTCGACTGCCGGAAGGCTCTGGAGCTTCGCCGTGCGTTGCGGCTTGCTTTGGCTCTTGGGCTACGCAGGTGCCTGGGCATCCAAGTGGGCGCTTGCCTCAGTAGTTCTTGGCAAAGACGCGATGCCGTATGTCTCAGGGCACATCGCAGAACGGCTCGATCGAAATGTTGGGCTCGATACCGCGCAATATCTGTGGCAGACGATCGAGCGCAATGTCTCGTTGCAATACGGCTCTGCAGTGGTGGTCGTTCTAGCGTTAACGTTGTTGTGCGTGATGGCGTATTTGACTGCCAAGGGCAAGCTCGTGCGCGCAGAATCTGTCAACTGGAGTCGCGTGTTGCTTTTCTTTGCCATTGGTCTCGTGCCATACGTGCGTTACCTCGCCCTGCATGCTCACGCTTGGCAGCATGCGGGCTTCACCTATCGAGCTCAGGCTGCGACAGTGTTTGCCGCGTGGCTTATCTTGTCGGAAGTATTCGTCAGAAGCCGGGCAGAAGCGGGAGCGAGTGGAATCTCTGCATAGACGCCTTGTCAAATACGTATACGGTACGTTCTAGTATTCAACGAATGGACGCAAGCGGGTGATAGAATGAATGACGAGGACTACATGCGTATGGCGCTTGAAGAGGCGTGCGCGGCAGCGGCTGAGGGGGAGGTTCCCTGCGGCGCTGTCGTCGTGTGCGATGGTAAGGTCGTGGCGCGGGCGCACAATAGGCGCGAGACGGCACACGACCCAAGTGCGCATGCAGAATTCTCCGCTCTCGTGGCCGCGTCGCAAACGTTAGGACGTTGGCGGCTTTCCGGGTGCACGGTGTACGTGACGCTTGAGCCCTGCCTCATGTGTGCCGGTCTTATGGTGAATGCCCGCATCGACCGCTGCGTGTACGGGGCCTCAGACCCTAAGGGCGGAGCGCTCGGTACGCTCTTTGATGTGAGTCATGATGAACGGCTCAACCATGAGTTCGAGGTGACTCCAGGTGTTCTTGCTGACGATTGTGCCCAGGAGCTTCGTAGTTTCTTTCGTGCTCGTAGGTCTGCCCGTTCTGCTCATTAGCGTCGGTGTCGATTTGCGGAGGTACGAGCATCTTTGGCGCGTGGGGAATCATCGCACGAGCAAACGTGACATTGACAGATTATGCTATCCTACGCACGCAGCTGACCACCTACTGGCAGCCAGGTTTTGTTGCTTGGCTGCCTTTTTGCGAGAGGAGCATGCCGTGTCGACTCTATCCTATGTATGGCCCATCGCACTGGTCGTTTTGTCCAACGTGGTGTACCAGATCTGCTCGAAGGCAATACCGACCGACATGAGCCCGTTCGCCTCGCTCTTTGTTACCTATCTGGTCGGTGCGCTCGCCTCTCTCGTGGCGTTCTTTGTCCTTGGGCGTCAGGTTACTCTTGTGGAGGAGCTGCGAAAAGTCAACTGGGCACCGTTCGTACTGGGCATCGTTATCGTGGGCTTGGAGGTGGGCTTCATCTACACCTATCGAGCGGGGTGGGAGGTAAGCATGGCCTCAATCGTGCAGAGCTCATTTCTTGCAGTCGCTCTTCTCGGCGTCGGATATGCGCTATACGGTGAGGCGATCACGCCCACGAAAGCCGCAGGTATCGTGATATGCCTCATCGGCCTGTACGTCATCAATCGGTAGGTGCGCTCCAAAGATATGTTTCGAGCGGGGAGTTGAATCGCGAGGGGTCGCTAAACCACCTGAAAGACGAAGAAGTCCAGGTAGTGGCTCTGCGGGAAGTCCCAGAGGATGGGATGGTCGGGTGCCTGCTGCCGCTCCTCCACCTGCCTGAGCTGGCGGTTGGTCCCATGTGCGGCTTCGGCAATCGCTTGGGCAAGCAGGTCACGTGTCATGTGCTGCGAGCAGCTGCAGGTCGCGAGATAACCGCCGCGAGGCAGGATGCGCAGCGCCGCCGCGTTGAGGTCTCGGTAACCTCGCAGGGCGCTACGTACGGTTGAGGTGCTCTTAGTGAAGGCGGGTGGGTCGAGCACGACGAGGTCGAACGGTCCGCCTTCCTCGCGCAGGCGGCCCTTGTCGCGCAGCGCGGGGAGGTACTCGAGGACATCTGCCTGGGTGGTGGCCCACTGCTCGTCTTCCATGCCGTTGAGCTGGGCGTTTTCACGCACGAGGTCGAGCGCCGTTGCGCTAGCATCGACGAAGCGCACGAACTTGGCCCCGCCTGCAAGCGCATTCAATCCAAACGGCCCCACATGGCAGAAGCAATCGAGGACCCGGCGGTTCCAAGCGAGTTCGCGTACCGCTCGCCGGTTGTACTTCTGGTCGAGGAAGAAGCCCGTCTTTTGGCTGTTTGCGATGTCGAGTCGGTAGCGGATGCCATTCTCGCGTACGATGAAGCGCTCGTCGCCGACCACTGCGCCGTCCCACCAGCCTTGGTATCGCTCAAGTCCCTCCTTCTCTCGCACGGGACCATCGTTGCGCTCATAGATGCCGCGTATGTCATGCCCCGTCTCGTGCAACGTGCCGAGAAGCAGTGGATAGAGCGCGAGCCGTAGTCGCTCCATACCTACTGTTCCGACCTGTGTCACGAGCACGTCTTCGTACTTGTCGACGACCAGTCCCGGCAAGCCATCCGCTTCGGAGAAAACCACGCGGCAGCAGGTTGTGTCGGGCTCGCAACCGCATGCGGCGCGCGCTCCCATCGTTGCAAGACGGTGTTGCCACGCCCATTCGATGCGCCGTTTCCAAAAGGTCTCATCGATGCGGTCGTTCGCGTTGCGCGAGACGACGCGCGCTCGAATCGTGCTCTCCAGTGAAATGAGCGCTGCGCCCTGCCAAGTGCCGTTCTCCTCAAAGAGATCCACCACGCTACCGTTCTCGGCTGGCTCGGCGTCGAGGATTTCCCCGGCAAAGAGCCACGGATGTCCCGCGCGCAGCGACTTAGCAGCCTTGCGCGATATGGTGATGCGCGGATACGGACGTGTCTGCTTCATGGGTGCTCCTCAGTAATGCCGTCCGTAGAGACCGCGACCTCGAGTGCGTGATCCTGCGAACATCGTGCGCTTTGGCTTGACGGTTGAGCGCGTCGAGCCGGGTATGATGCGTCCCGTGTCGTACGAGAACCCTGGCATGTCCCAGGTAGGCACAAGCTTGCCGGTAAAGTATTCGATTTCGCGCAGAGGCGTGATCTCATCGGGAGCTACGAAGGTGTAGGCGTGCCCGGTGGCGCCGGCACGGCCGGTGCGGCCAATGCGATGTACGTAATCCTCCGGGTCGAGGGGCACGTCGTAGTTGACCACGGCATCGATGCCGCTCACATCGATTCCACGACTCATCACGTCGGTGGCCACGAGCACTTGGACTCGACCTGCGCGGAACTTCGCCAACGCTCGCTCGCGTGCCCTCTGTGGCCGGTCGGCATGCATGATCTCCACAGGGAAGCCTTCTCTTTCCAGCGTGCGGCTCACGTCGTCAACGCGCTGCTTCGTGCGACAAAAGACGAGCACGCGCTCGGGCGTGATGCCTTGTTCGGCTCCCCCCGTGCGGATGAGTTCCTGCAGGAGCTGAGTCTTTTGCCCTTGCGTGACGCAGCAGAGGTGTTCCTCTACGGTCTCGGCAGTCTCGCCAACATGTGATATCTCCACGTACGCGGGGTCGGTGAGCATGGCGTCGATGGTGGCCTTGATGCTTGGTGGGATAGTCGCCGAGAAGAGCAGATTCTGGCGTTCGGAGGGCAGCTCGCTCATGATACGGCGCACACTGGGCCAAAATCCCATATCGAGCATTCGGTCAGCTTCGTCGAGAACGAGCACTTGCACCGAAGAGAGGTCAACGTGGTTATGGTCGACGAGGTCGATGAGACGCCCTGGTGTGGCGACGAGCATGTCGCAGCCAGCTTCGAGCGCACGAATCTGGCGGTCGAACTTTGCGCCGCCCATCACGATGACGGCTCGCTGGCCGGTGTGCTCGCAGACCACTGACACGACGTTGTCGATTTGCTGCGCGAGTTCGCGTGTGGGCGTGATGACGAGGGCGAAAGGCCCGAAGGGACGAGCGTTGGCACTGCCCTCGCGGGAGATGCCGTTGTGGGTCTTCTTCTTGCGGCGGCGACGACGCCTGCGCCTGGGCTTGGCTGGAGCCGCCTCATCGGCGGACTTTTCCGAGTCCTTGCCATGGTTCGCATCAGCGGATTTGTTATCCTGCGTATCCGTCGGCACCTCGGTGGCGGCGCTCGGCTTTCTGCGATGGCGCCTGGGGCGGCGTCGGCGTGGTGAAGGTATCGCGTCAGATGACGTGCTCTCATCGGAATTCGCGGAGTCGCTAGACTCGGTAACCGGCTCACTGGCTGGCGCGGGAATCGATAGTGATTCACTTGGCACTTCGTCAAGAAGCACGCCGCTGTCATCCGACGGTGCGTCGTCATCCGCTTCCGCAACGATCTGTTCGCGCGTCTGGTGTGATGCCGCCGCGATGTTTTGCAAGACAGGAAGCGCAAAGGCGCAGGTCTTGCCGGTGCCCGTCTGCGCGGAGGCGACAATGTCGCGGCCCTCGAGAATGAGGGGGATTGCGGCCTCCTGTACGGGTGTGGGTGTAGTGAAACCGAGGGCCTCGACCCCGGCCAGTATGTGCTCGTTGAGCCCGAGCTGGGCAAATGTGGTATCCATAGTTTTAGTATCACCCAAGACGGCGTACACCGTAAAACGACCACATTCTGCTTCGTATTTATTGCTGAACAAGCGAAAAAACTCCGTCGCGGCGCTTTTCTGGGTGCCGATTTGTGCTCTCTGAAAAGGTTTTGATAATTGTAGTGAGTGAGATGAGAAGCGTTTCGTGACGTACAATGTCTGAGCCTAACGAAAGGAGACTGTCATGTTGAAGAATTGGGCAAAGACGATGGTTGCTGGTGCATTGGCATTGTCAATCGGTCTCGTGGGCTGCTCTTCGGGTGAGTCCAAGAGCGCACCGGCGCAGGACACGACCGCACAGGAGACGACCACCACGCAGGGTACGACCGCTCAGGACACTTCGGCCAACCAGCAGACGACCGATGCCACGACTGCGCAGAATCAGCCCCAGACCCAGACCCAGAATCAGAACGCGACGGATGCCGCGGCTACCCAGACGACCGATTCCACTGGTACGCAGACCCAGTCCACGCAGGCAGCGGGTATCACCGAGGACGATGCCAAGCAGACGGCTCTCAATGACGCGGGTGTTGCCGAGCAGGATACCACGGGTCTTTCCGTGCATCGCGAAACCGATGACGGTGTGGACAAGTACGAGGTTCACTTCATGGTGGGTACTGTCGAGTACGACTACGACATCGATGCGAACACCGGTGCGATTCTTGAGAGGAGCTCAGAGAACGAAGCTTATGACGACTAGCGATTCGATCTCTGTATAACATCTCTTGTATACCAGACGGCCACTTGGGTAACCAGGTGGCCGTCATACATATGCGGCGCGAAAGCTTCCGTCGCGATAGTCGATGGCGTAGCCCTTGGCCGCATTGTAAACCATGACCTCGCAGTTGATGGCTCCGTCCGAGCTGAGTACGTCTACCACCACGCAGCGGCATACGGCTTCGTCATCGTGATAGATGGGGGTTGCTGCATAGCGCACGGTACCGTCCGGATGCTGTTCCAGCCAGTCGCGGGCGAGTGACTCTGGGTAGGCCATGCCACCTTCGGTGCCGTTGAGATTGGCGCCGACGTTTTGCATGCGTGTACCGCACACGAGATTCTCGATGACCTCCTCCCCACCGAGCGACTTGGCGAGTAGATGCGACCGATTCCAAAAGAAGCCGTGGTAAACATCACCTGTCGGGGTGACGATATCGGACTCCTCGTTGTAGCCCCAGCCAGAGGGGCTGAGGTCTGACACGCTCTCCCGCTCGCGAGCCCGTCCCGCCTCCATGAGCGGTGCGTCGACGTAAGCTACGGTTCCCGTTGCACGTCCAAGCTGGTCAAGTTCTCCGTAAGCCACATCGCCCGGCTCGAGCGTGGTTGTGGCAGGGGGCAGGTGATTGCCCTCAAAGTTCGCGGGACCGATGACCTCGTAATAGTTCGGTGCTCGTTGCTCGTCCCACTCGATGGGTGCGATGGCCTCGGATGTTGTTTGCTCGGCCGCTTCCTTCGCAAATCGTTGTAAGATGAGCGAGCCACATACGCAGAGAAGCGAGACGACGAGCACTAGGAAGATGACAAAGGCGAATGGTCGTCGCTTGCGTGAGTTCATATTCGTCCTTTCTTCCATGCGCTTCTCGGTGTGCTGCTTAGGGATACTCCCCTTAGCGCATATATGTCAATGGGGGAGAAGCCCCAAGCGGCACAAAATGCACGCCGCGGGTATGAACCTTCGATTCAAAAAAGCTCATGTCACTACTTGTGCGACTCTGCGCTAGAATGTAGGGCGCACGAGCCAAGAGAAGGAGCCATCATGCCCATACGCATAGCGGATGGATTGCCCGCAAAGGCGATTCTGCACGACGAGCGAATCTTTGCGTTGGAGGACGAGGTTGCCCGCAACCAGCAGATTCGTCCCCTCAAGGTGGCGATTCTCAATCTCATGCCGACAAAGATCGAGACGGAGACACAGATATTGCGTCTCATCTCCAAGTCACCGCTACAGGTGGCCTGTGACTTCATGCGCGTATCGAGTCATGACTCAAAGAACGTCTCGGCCGATCACCTTATCAAGTTTTACGATACGTTCGACGCGTTTGCGGACAAGAATTACGACGGACTCATTATCACAGGCGCACCGGTCGAGCACCTGCCCTTCGAGGATGTGGACTACTGGGAAGAGTACTGCACCATCGTGGACTGGAGCCAGCGGCACGTTTTCTCGACGATGAGCCTATGCTGGGCGGCACTCGCTTCGCTTCACCACCTGTATGGCATCCGCAAGAAGCAGCTGCCCGCAAAGCTCTTTGGTGTCTTTCCGCAGAGGCTCTGCGATGAGTACAACTTCCTCACAAATGGCTTTGACGAGGTGCACAACATGCCGCATTCGCGCCATGCGGCCATCGAGGTGGGCGATTTGCTCGATCATCCAGAGCTGCAGGTGCTTAGCGAGAGCTATGCCACTGGGCCTGCCCTCATCGCCACACGAGACTTTCACGAAATATATGTCACGGGACATTTCGAATACGGACGTGACACGCTGGCCACTGAGTTTTGGCGTGACTTCCACCGTGGCATGCCCATCCGGGTCCCGCAGAACTACTTCCCCGATGACGACCCCGAGAACCAGCCGATCTTTACTTGGCGTTCGCATGCAAACCTTCTGTATCGCAACTGGCTCAACTGGGTGTACCAGATGACTCCCTATGACTTGGACGAGATACCCGCTGAGGTAGCGAGGCTCCACGCCGAGGCTGAGGCCCACAACGCAGTGGGGAAGTTCTAGTCTCCGGTCCGCGGCGGCATAGAGAAGGAACTACCCCCGGCGTGCGCACGCCGGGGGTAGTGTTTCAACCTGTCCACGGATTCTGCGCAGGCTTAGATCTCGTAGCACCAGACGGGTTCAGGCTCACCGATGCGTCGCACGACGATTTCCTGGTCTTTCACGCCGACGCGCGCGTTGTCGGGCACGGACTCGCAGACAAAGGCGCTGCCGCCGATGACTGACCCGGAGCCGATGTAGGTATCTCCACCGAGCACGCTGGCGTTGGAGTACACCGTCACGTAATCGCCGAGGGTCGGGTGGCGTTTGACGCCGGAGAGCTGCTGCCCCTTGCGTGTGGAGGTGGCGCCAAGGGTCACGCCTTGGTATATCTTTGCGTGATGCCCGATGACGGTGGTCTCGCCGATGACCACGCCCGTACCGTGATCGATGAAGAAGTACTCACCGATGGTGGCACCCGGTGCGATATCGATGCCCGTATCACTGTGGGCGCGCTCGCTCATGAGGCGTGGAATGAGCGGTACGTCGCGGACGAAAAGCTCGTGTGCGATGCGATGCACGAGGATGGCGTGAATGCCGGGGT
The DNA here is from genome assembly GCA_902766445.1 of uncultured Coriobacteriaceae bacterium. Taxonomy (GTDB): domain Bacteria; phylum Actinomycetota; class Coriobacteriia; order Coriobacteriales; family Atopobiaceae; genus RUG440. Next base: position 412 of record CACXDP010000335.1, on the reverse strand, counting down.
AGGTGAGGATGACCTCCTCGCGGCTGCGTGCTGCAGGGTCGCCCTCGAAGGCGGCTTCGGCATCCTTGAGGATGAGTGCCTGGATGTGGGGCAGCTCGTCGAGAAACTCCTCGGCGATGCTTTCTGCGCGACGTAGTGCCTCTTCCTCGGGGAGGTTCCAGTCCTCGTAGAGCAGCGCACGCCGCACTTGCTCGGTGAGGACGCGACTCACGCGCATCAACCTCTCGCCCACAAGGGCAGCAGAGCTCGATCCTGCGGGTGTCTCGTCGTCGAAGTAGCCAGGGAAAAGCAGCGCACGAATCTCGAGAATGAGCTCGTACACGGCCGCCCGCCTCGGGAAGATGCGCTTGTGTTCCATAAAGAACGCGTCTTCGGCGACGTAGCCCTCACGTATGGCGGCAATGCGGCGGTC
>CACXDP010000334.1 GCA_902766445.1 uncultured Coriobacteriaceae bacterium | reverse complement strand
GGTCGGGTCCTTCACGTCGGCAAAGCTGAGGAATACGACCGGCACCGTGCCCTGCAGGGCGCGCATCTCTTCACGCTCCGCCTGCGTACCGCCCTCCCAGACGTCTAGTCCCGAAAACAGCTCCTCCCCACGCCCCACGTACTCCGTGGAAAGAAAGCAGCGCAGGGTGTCGAGGTTGAGCGTCTTGCCGAAACGACGGGGACGGCACACAAGCGTGACTTGGTCAAGCGTCCTCCACCACTCCCGGATGAACGCCGTCTTGTCTACGTAGAACGCCTCGCTCGTGCGCAGCTCCTCGAACCCCTGCGCCCCCGTGTCAATCGTGCGCGCCATGCGTGCCCCCTTAGCTTGCCTCACTTCCACAGCGTAGCACATGCGCGGAGCAAAGAGCACATACCGCAGGTTCGCGCAGCCAGCGTGAGTAGGCCACAGCGGTCACACCGATAATGGCCAGCCCGCGAATGATTACCATCACAAAGAGACACCAAGCCAACGAGGTGACATAAAAGCAGTGGCGCTGCCGCATACGCCGCACAGCGCCACCAATCGGACATGCTACCTTAGAGCCAAGCCGCCCGGTTCGAGCTCACACCAAGCCTTCGCGGTCAACCGTTACCGCGAGCGGTTAGTGCCGCTGGGGTCAAGCTCGTGTTTGATCTTGGGCACGCCGGACAAGGGACCCTGGCCCGGCTTTAGGCGGTGCAAACCACCGCTCATCTCCTCAAGCTGTTCCTCGCCAATCTCGCCTGCGCCGTCCTTCACCTGGTTCAGCCCCTCTTGCATGTCGAGCTTCTCCTGCTCCATGGTGCCCATCCTTTCTCTGCGAAATGCCAACAATTCCTATCACCTAATCATACGCAACGCCAGAACCCTTGTCTCAAAAAATGACGCCAAATTCTAGGCACATCCATGAACTGCCTGAATGGGTCCACTCTGCGCGACCCACTCCACCTAGCTCACGGTTTCGTTGCTGGAGAGTATGTCAGCATAGGTAATCTCGGAGGATTCCAAGTCGATGGTCAGGGCCGGCCGGATGGCACCATCATTGTTGTCGACGTCAATGCCCAGACGATACACGTGGCCGTCATCATAGACGTCCGCGGCCTTTTCTGGTTTTTCGCCCGGAGAGCGAAGCCACCACCAGCAGTTGTTCTCGAGCCCGCCATCGGACGACCTCCACGCTCCCATAGCGCTGGCATAGTCGCTTGCCTTGCAGCGGCGGGCCTCGTCAAAGACCAGGCTTTCATCCGAGAACCCGTTCTTCTCCCCACCTGAGCCGTAGACTTCGGATTCGCTAAGCAAGAACACCTTGTCATCCGTGTCTTTGCCACCGGAAGTACCGAACTTGGCGTTATCGCCGTTCTTTACGTCGGTCGAGAGAATCGCCTCCCTCTGCGACTCCGTGAAAGCCATGTCGCAGAAGCCCTTATGTGAGTAGTCCACTTTCGGTTGATTGGAGTCTGCCCCGTAGCCGTTGAGCCAAGAGCGCACGGAACTCGTCTCCCACGTCACGTTGGTGTTCTTTGCGTTGTACTGCTGGGCATCGAGCGCCATGTCCGCCACCAAGAGAGCGTGCGAATCGTTCGCCTTGAGGACGCGCCACTTGATGGGCTCCCACAGGAAGTAGCGGTAGTCAGGGGCATCATCAAGCCAGTACCAGTCGTTGGTCGTGTCTTCGCGCGAGATCCGATGATATCTTACGCCATTCACCTTGGCGTCACCATGCTTGTCCCAATCCGCTACCTCGAGTTCCGTGAAGACGGCAAAATTGGGCGTGATCTCCCTCTGCGGATAAGAACCGAACCACACGCAGTCCCATGTGACAATCTGTCCAGAAGTCATGGAAGGATCAGGCTTGGAACGCGGCCCTTCAATGTCCCAGTCGGTCTCCTCTTCTGTCGCCTGGCTCGAATCAAAACCGGAAACGATACTCCGTTGGGCTCTTGGCGTGACTGCAAATACCGCAAAGGCGATGCTCGCCACAGCCACAGCCACGATGACAACCGCCACCGCGTAGATGGCGGACAAGTGATCGAGGGGCTCCTTGCGCCAAAGAACCGGCTTTGCGACCCGAGCCTTCCCGTGAGGTGGTTGTTCTACTTGGCCATCGGGCACAACGTCTTTCGGCTCGTCCTTCTCCCAGTCGATGCAGACATAGTCCAGCCCCCTCCACCGAGCCACGCCCTTCGCGATGCCCTCGGCCACGCTGTGCGCGGCTTCCTCGCCCACCATGCACACGTCCGTGAGGTACGCTCGGGCGCGCGACGCCGCCACACGCAAATCCGGCTCGGGCCTCGCCATCTCGTCGCGGAATGGAGCGAGCAGCCCGTTATCAAGGTTTCGCCCCAGCACGCGAAGCTCGGGCGAGTCTGAGTCCATGTGGTCCATTAAGAAGCCGAGCAGCATCCCCGGATTCTGGAAGGCTTTCCCCCCGCTCTGCTCTAGCGCATGTAGTACGACATCGTCAAGCCCGAGGTATTGTGTCTCTTCCATGCCCATCTCCCTCATTGCCTCACGCGACACGCGCAAACCCACATGCAGGAACTCAGAACGCACCGCCGCCGCCACGACCTCCATAGCTGCTACTGCTTCCGCTCGACCCGCTGCGACTGCTGCTGTGGCTGCGACTGCTTCTGCTCGACGAATGATGCCTGGAACGCGATTGCCGTTCCTCCGATTGCCGTTCCTCCGATTCGTGGTCGTCGTATGACGACCACGAATCGGATTCCCTCTTCGTCCTCTCAAGCTCAGCCTCTATGCGCCTGATCTCGTTATTCGCAACCTTGTTTGTTTGCTGAAGCGAGGCGGCAACTGCGAGCCAACTTGCCACGCTGGGAACGTCCATATGCGACCCCGGCATCCGCGCTTCAGGAACCTCGGGCATCATCGCCTCAGGAACCTCGGGCATCATCGCCCCGAGCTTCTCGAGCGTCTTGCGTCCCAAGCCCACGGCATCCCCAATCGCAAGCAGCTTCATCCACAGAAGGGAATCACACTCGGGAAGAACGCCCTCCTGCGCCACCTCCTCGAGCCATCGGACCAACCCCTTCACGCGCGTCTTTACCACTCGATCCTTTGTGTTGTTCTTCCACATGCTCACGCAGCACACCATGAACACCACAAGTACCAGCTCGATGAAAATCGATACGCCGTTAAAGCACCCCAGCGCACGCGCCGAAACCACTGTGATGACGGGAAGCAGCACACATGCCAGTACCGACTCGACGAGGAGGATGGTCAGTCGACGCCACAGCGGATCCTCTTTGTGCGAGGGCTTGCCACGACTGCCAACTGCGGACGAAACCGATTTGGTCCACTCAGCTGACGCGTTTTCGTATCCCCTGGGCCGCTCCTTTGCCACCCGCCCGAGCTCATCGAAGCGAATAACCGCACCTGGCTTGATCTGGTCATACTTAGCCGGTGCGCTGGTATCCACGAGGTATGCGAGCGAGCAAAAGAAGTACTTCAGCGTCGCCACGTCGATGGCATACTCGATTCTCCTCGCGTCCCCCCACTCGGGGGACTTGTCCTCCAGCATCCTCACAAGCTCAATGCCCTCGGGTCCGGACTCAGGATCCCGCTCCTGTGAGGAGATCACCCGAACGATTCCCTTTGCCTCCAGCCACAAGATGGACGCGGTTAGCTGCTGCCGCCCGAATGTGGAAGAGCAAATGTACGCCAAGGTGCACGGATGGTCATCCGAGGGCAGGTCTTTGAAGTACTTGCCGTCAACAAGAGCGGCCTTCTCCTCTTTGCTGATTGCCAAGCGCGTTCGGATGATACCGGCCAAAATCCAGACGGCGAGCAACGCCCCCGCAATCACCTCCACGGCCTGTTGGCGACCTTCGTTGGCGGATGTCTGGGGTTTGGCCTTACTCTGCGAGCGGGTGGCATTTGTGCGCGGTCGCGTCGTGGCCTTACTCTGCGAGCGGGTGGCATCATTCTGAGCGGCTACATCATCGGAAGGCTCCTCCTCGGCAAGAATCGAGTCGAGTGCCGACTCTTTCCGCCCCTCCAAGTCCGTAAGCCAGTCCGCATCACACGTCACGCGTATCTCGGCCATATCCCTAGCCCGCACGACCGGAACGCTTGCCACCACGTCTTCACCTGTCAGATCGACCTTCCCACCGCTCGGGGCATGTGTCCAAGCGCGGATGTCGTCCCCGGCTTCCTTTGACGACCCTTCCGGGAAGGGCAGGTGAATCACACACGATACATTATGGGAGTCCACGCCCCATCCCTCGGGAACGAAAGCCCAGTAGAGCTCTCCCACGTCATCCCAACGAACCACGACGTTATATAGGCGATATTGCAGGTAATACGTACAGGAGTCATCGCTCACGGGATGATAGAGCATCACACGTATCAGGTCGTCACCCTCTCGCTCCTTCGTGTACACCATGTCGTCACCAGGGGTTGCCTTGCCACCTTTCGATAGCTTGAAGGAGCTCTCGGTGTCACCGCTTACGAGCCCCGCTCCAAGCACGTCCGCAGCCACCTCGTTGTCGTGAAAGACGCCCACCGGGATATCCCAGAACACGACGTTGAACGACCCGTCGAAGTAAAACGTCCTCTCCTCCCGCACGTCAAGCGAACCGTCGGTCCTCATCGTCGCGTCTATGTTCACCGACGAAACCCCGTACTCCTTGGCGTACGCGAGCGCTGGCCTCAAGCAAAGCAGCAAGACCGCCAGCGTCCCAACAATGAGCATCCGCAAATACGGCACGTACTTCGCACTTCTCGACACCGGACAACCTTTCCGTTACGACGCCCGCAGACTTACGTGGCCAAGTATACATTGCGTGACCGCTAGCCCACAGCGGGATCGTGGTCAGTTTTGACCACGTTCCCGCTGTGGGCTAGCGGTCATCCTCTTCTTTGTTCCTACGCACACGCAAGGTCTGGCCGAGCACCCGCAGCTCCATGCCCTCGATCGCGCGGACCATCTGGCCCGGCGCCACCTCCAGGGAGCGGCC
>CACXDP010000333.1 GCA_902766445.1 uncultured Coriobacteriaceae bacterium | reverse complement strand
GGCCGCTCCCTGGAGGTGGCGCCGGGCCAGATGGTCCGCGCGATCGAGGGCATGGAGCTGCGGGTGCTCGGCCAGACCTTGCGTGTGTGCAGGAATGAAGTAGAGAGATAAGGAGAATCACATGCCTACAATTCCGGTTGACGGAATGAACCGCCCCGTGCTGAATCTGTTCTACGTGCTTGATACGTCGGGCAGCATGAACCTTCAGGATGGGAAGCCCATCACCGTGCTCAATCGCGCCGTGCCCCAATCGCTGGATGCGGTGGACATGGAAGCGGGCGACGCGAGAAATAGCAACGCGCGCATTAAGGTCTCGGTGCTCGAGTTCAACTCCACCTGCCGGTGGCTCAACCCCGAGGGGCCGCAGGACTTAGACGCCTTCAGCTACGAGCCGCTGACTGCCGTGGGCGGCACGAACGTGGGGACGATGCTCAGGGAGCTGAACTCGAAGCTGTCGAAGCAGGGTTTCATCAACGCCGCGAGCGGCAACCTCTTGCCGATCATTATCTTCATGACCGACGGGTTCGCCACTGACGAGTACGAGGGCGAGCTGGAAAGGATCAGAAAGAACAACTGGTTCAAGCACGCCGTCCGCATCGGCTTCGCCATCGGGAGAAACCCGGACACCAAGATGATCGCGGAGCTCACGGGGTCGTCCGAGACCGTCATTCGCACGGACGAGCTCGGGATATTCTCGACATTGCTGAGCTTCGTGAGCCAGACCTCCAGCGTCCTGAGCAGCACACTATCCCGCATCCCGTCAAACGGAGACACGAGTGGCTCGCGTAACCTCGCAGTTGAAGCAGTGCGCAGGGCGAAGGAGCGAGCGGGGATTGACGTGAGCGCTTACACGCCGGACTTTACGTACGAGGAGGATTCCGACGACGATGGAGGCACCTGGGGTCCCGAAATACTGGATCCGAGCGGATTTGACGTTAATCGGACGATGTAAGGGGGCGTGATGGGACACACGGTTCTGCTCGATTCGACACAGGCGGGCGGCGTCTGCCCTAACCCCACATGCGGGCATCCGTTGATTGGCGGTGAGCGCTACTGTATTTATTGCGGCACCGAGATTGCCCAGGGCTCGAATGCCGGTCAAGGTACGGAGGACAATCGGAACGCGGTCTGCTATAAATGCGGCAATTCCCTCTATCCCGACGAACGCTTCTGCACGCAATGCGGTGCGGATCAGTGGGAGCGGGATAAGGACAACAAAAACACCGTCAACATCGTGGGCTACTGTAATCAATGCAGTGCATCATTATTTGAGGGTGATACGCACTGCAGGAACTGTGGCTGTCCAGTGGGATTCGAACCTACGCCGCCGATTCTTTCAAATCCGTCCGATGATTGCTGCCCCGTGTGCGGTAACCCGCTTCCTTCGGGGGTCACGAAATGTCCTGTATGTGAGACAAGAGTCGATGACGACGAGAATGTTCGTTCGGAACTCGTCATTCTGACATATGCCGAGGCGAGACAGGGTTGTCGAAAGATGATTATGGTCGATGGGCGTCCAGTGACGGTGGACGTACCGCCAGGGACGACGGTCTATACGCACGTGGACATAGCAGGCTTGGGCTATGAGAACAAGCGTACCGGTGCGCGTGGCCCGTTACGCGTAAGCTTCCATCCGAAGTGATGTTCACATGACGCAAACAGAGCAGTATCTTCCCGTACGTGTTGCCGCTCAGAAACTCTTGCAATCTGGGGATGTAGAGATTCTGGCATCGGAGCAGTCGGATAGATTCCTGAACGGCATGCTGGACTTCCTCAATCCGTCCGACCCGATATCTCGGATGTTTGTGAGGAACTGCGACGAGGAGCTACTCTCCATCTATGCTGAAGCTGCGAAGGTGAATACGGAGGAGGCAATTGAGGTTGCGGCTCGCAAAGCGATGTCCCTACTCGAGGAAGACAACTTGGTGCGGCATGAAGCTGCCGAGCAAGTGTCTTGCGAGCTGGCCTTTGCGGTGGCGAACAGCATAGGTATTGAATGCCCGGAGTGGGTACGTCTTGCAGCGGTACAGTCGTTTCGCCAGCAAGAGGGCTCGGGCGATAAGGATTTGTCAGGCGCGTTTATACAGCTAGGTAAACTCATAGCTGTCACGGAAGCTGGACAGCAAGGTTTGGATAACGAGCAGCCAAGTAGGTCGCCGGAGTCCGGGGAGGTTACTGATGTGACCTCTGGTGTCGCCATCAACTACAATGCGCTCAGTCACGAGCCTGACAAGCGTGTCGAGCAGGCCGAGGCGGCAGGAATCTCAATGAGTTGGTTCAAGCGTCTCAGGTGGGTGTGCTGGTATGCTGCGGGCTACGCCTTTGTGTGTGCGGGGACGTGTCTGACGAGGCTGGAGATGCTCGGGTCGTTTATGGGTGATTATTGGGGATACAGTGCGTCGATGCTTGTCGTCTATATTGCTCTCGGTGTGCTGTTTGTCGTATCAGAGCGACGCCTGTCCACGTTTTTGACTAATGCCCCACGCGACTGCTTGTTGACGATGGCTGCGTATATGCTGGCGGAAATCTCGTACATAGTGACTTCGAGTCAGTTCTTGAGCGCGTTATCCATCTCGTGGAAGCTGTTGCAGCTTGGCGCATGCTTCATCGCGTGGGTTGCAACGTATGTGTACTTCAAAGACAGCGCCCGAGGAGGGCTCTTCTCACTGTAGCGCGCCATTCGCGTGTTGCTAGACGAGGGAGGTTGGATCGTGAGCAGCTTGTATACCATATCAGATAGCGTGATTGGCGGACATCATGAGACGTGCGAGGATGCGTGCGACTGCCGTAGGTCGAGTGACGGCACGAGTCTGCTCTTTGCCGTTGCCGACGGACATGGGGATCCTACTTGCGTCAGAAGCGCGAAGGGTTCGCAGCTTGCTGTGGGGGTTGCGCTCGAGCAGCTTGACAAGCTGGCGACAAGTCTTACTGAGCGTCGTCATGCCAAGCCTGTGGATGAGCCTCGCGTGACGCGCATCGAAGGCATGGTGATTCCTGCGAATATAATTCCCGGGGAGCGCGCGCGACCGTTGGCGGACCTAGTGGACGAACTGGAGGAAGCGCGATCTGGGGCGGAATTGACAGAGACCCCAGACATAGTAAAAGACTTCGCAAAGGACATCGTCCTCAAGTGGAACAAGGCTGTCATCAGGGACTTGACCGACAATCCGCTGACAAACGAGGAGATTGCCCAGGTGCGGAGGAAGGGGCGTAGGTGGGATGAGGAGCACCCGATACGCTTGTACGGCTCGACGCTTCTGGCGGGTGCGCTCGTGCCGGAGGGGCTGGTCTTGTTCCAGCAAGGCGATGGGTGCTGTGCTGTGGTGAGTGCGGATGGCGCGGTGACGTGTCCCATACCGGAGGACGTGCGAAACGTTGGCAACGTGACCGCGTCGCTCTGTGACGGGGATGCGGCCGAGTCCCTCGCAAGGCGCGTTGCCTTGGTGAGGCGTGAGCAAGATGATCCTATCGCTTGTGTCATGGCGACAGATGGCGTGGAGAAGTCCGTCATGGGCGAGGAAGGCGTGAAGGACTATTGTGCGGGCGTAGTCATTGAGGCAGTGCGCTTGGGCGAGGCGAAGGCGCGTGCCGCGTTGCACGACTCCTTGGTGTGGATGAGCAAAGAGGGGGCTGGCGACGATACGACGGTTGCGGGATACGTCGACGTCGAACGAGTGGCGCAGGTCGTGGACATCCTGGAGCGCAAGCGATTACAGTTTGCCGACGAGATCGAAGAGCGCCTGCTTCGCGAGCGGAAAATCTCGCTGGCGGGAGTAAAAAACAAAATCGAGCAGTTAGACGAGCGACAAAGGGAGCTTGACAAGGAGCACGACGAGCAGACAAGGGTGCTCGAAGAAGAACGACAGGCCTTCCAGGAACGGTTCGGCTCGCAGCTGGAGGAGTACCAGCAGATAGAGCAGCGCATGGCAGAGATTGACGAGCGTAAGCGCCGCGCGGCTGAGCCCGTGACGATGCCGAGCGATGCACTGCCGGATGCCACAAAGCCGCCCTCTGCCCCTGCCCACATGCGTAAGGGCGCCGAGCAAGACGCTGCGCCACCGCCGATTTCGACACCGGATCCGCATGCCGACGCGAAGACCCTCGTCATACCGGAGGAGTTGCAAGTCGAGCCGGATGCAGCCCCTGCAATGGGGCTGCCAAGCGGTGGCGCTTCGGATGCGACAGGCGCGCGGCAGGAACCCCCGGCCGAGTTCCCAAGCATTGGCTCTGAATCGCTGCCTGCTGCTCCGAGCGTACGTCCTCAGCTAAAGGCGGACCAGCGGGGTCGATTTCGATGGCTGCTGGTTTTGGTGGCGATAATTGGGTGCGTAGCCGTGGCGTATTCGGTGGTTTTGCTTGTGGGCTTGGGGGTCGACATCGAGGGCGGCGGACGGGTAGCGCAGACTCAGCCGACATCGAGCGAGGCGAAGGAGCCGGATAAGGCGACCGACGACGGGGCGAAGGAGAAGCTGGACGACAGGTTTCCAGAGGGGGATCCGGATGGTGGGAAAGCCATTGAGGCGATACGAGAGGCCGTCGAGAGGCTGGGCGATCGCTCGGCTGGCGGCGGCATGGCGTCGCAAGGCCTTGCCGAAATGCTTGATGTGAGCGAGGAGGACGCCAGCTGGCTCAGAAATTTGGATGCCGAGGTGGACGGGCTGGCGGCTGAGAGCATCGAGAGATTTCGCGTAGGGAACGCGGAGTGGGAGAAGAGCGCCCCCGACTACGCGACCCTGATCGTCCCGTGCAAAGATGCGACCAGCGTCGTCGATGAAGTTGCGGGAGCAACCGGTGAAACGGGAAAACTGGTAAGTTTTGATTCCCAAGGACCTGAATACGCTGATGCAAAAATAGTCATAGATGCGGCAATCGAGCCCGACGGGCACAGCGTGATCGACGAAAATGGGAACCAAACAGAGCTAAAGCTAAATGACTCACCGATGGAGTTCGAACTGCGCAAGTCCGCGACTGACCCGACAGCCGGGGGAGGCGGACGCGTGGATGATGGCGCGGAGACGAAGCGCGAAGAGCCCAAATGGGAGATCGTGTTTGGGGGCATGGACGGGGATTCGGCTGCCGAGAGCGCCGTGTCGAGTCTGCAGCTGGAAACACACATTGCCTCATACGAGAATGGCGTGTGGAAAGTCGACGAGAAGGCGCTCGGAAAGGCGATCGGTGACGCCACCGGCTTCACCTATGCCTGCACAAGGGCTAGAGAACTCAAACAATAGGCGTCGGCGGAGTGGGGAGAGCAAGGGATGCGCGATGGAGGCTACTTATCGCTCGCGGACGTGACGCAGATGGTGCTCGTTGCGCGCGGGGCGGAGGTGCTCTCGGATGCGCGGCTGTTCCAGGGCTACGTTATGGACTACATGGACCCCGAGTCTACGGAGTGCCGAGTCGTGGAGCGCTATGCGGGCGCGGGGATGCTCGTGCCCTACGTTGAGGTCGCGGGAGCGGTCGCGCCCGACCTGAAAGTGGCTTGCGCGCGCGTCTTGAGCTACCTGAGGGATGAGTGCTTCGTGAACGAGGACGCCGCGAGCCTCGTGGCCGATGGCATCGCGGTGGGTGTCGCGCGCTGGAGGGGGATTGTCTGGGACTCTGCGTTCTACGACACGACTGTTAAGTCGACGCCGCCTGCAGGGAGCGACGGTCGCCCTGACGATGGCGCGCGGGACGAAGAGGGGAGGCTGATCCCGACGGCGGGCCTCTTCGTCGACGCCAAGGGACGCGTCCATCTCTGTGCGTTGCGCGTGGGTGGTGCGAGCGCGAAAGAGGCACGTTACGTGACTGACGTGACCGACTGGCGCGGAGCGAAGCCCCGTCTTGCGCGCCTGATGGGTCGTCAGTTGGGACAGCCCGTCGACGTGTTCGCGGCCGCCTCCGACCTGGACTTCACGCGCTATGTCGGGATGGTGGGCATACTGCGCGACGCGGGGATCGACGTGGTTCGCTGGTGCCTCCCGACGGATGCGCTCTGCACCTTTTGCTATGGCAGGGTTCACTCGCTGGAATCCTACCTCGTCCTTGCGGTGTATGTGGGGGTCAACCGGTGTACGGTCGGTCTCTACGAATGCGCAGATGGAGTGCAAGAGTGTCTTGGCACCGCCAGGGGGAACCTGAGCGACGACTATGCGGAGCGCTGCTCTGCCGTGGGAAGGCTGGTGGCCAGCCTCAAGAGCGCGCTCGAGGGCATGATGTCTTCTCCCGACAAGCCGTCCGGCATGCTACGCGTGTGCCTCGCGAACGAGGAGGGTCGGCGGGACGGCCTCGAGGGGGAGATATGGGCGTCCCTCTCAAAGATGGGCGTTAGTCTTGGGCGGGTGGAATTCGTGGCTGCGGGGTCCATCGACGTGACGAGAGGCCTTGTGGCGAGGGCTAGCGTGCTGTCGGGAGTCATGGCGTTCGGAGATGCGCTGCCATTCCTCCCGCTCGACGCCATCTGGTTTGACGTGCTGCTGCAGGGGCAAAGAAAGAGCGTCAAGGTCATCGACTGCGACACTACCATTCCGACCTCCAATTCGCAGGTACTCGACTGCCGCTCCGACGGGGATGATGCCAGCGATCCCGCCGGTCCTCTGAAGGGAGTGGTCGTGGCCGAGCGGAACGGCAAGGGGCTACGGTTTCCTCTTCCCGATGAGGCGCGGGTGCTGGGCGGCAACGCGCCTGACGACATAGAGGCCACCGTCGACATAGGTCCCGGATACCGCGTTTGGCTCACGCTCAAGAATCAGACGACGGGCGAAACCCTGCAGTATCTCATGGAGGACTTTCTCGACAAGGCCGTGCCTGTCACTGTGGCCCGGAGGGTCTTGCGCGCCAATGTGGGGCGCAAGGACGGTCCCGCCCAAGGCTCTTCCGCGCAAGGTGAGGCATCCGGGGGCGCTGGCGTGTCGTCTCGCGCGACCGACTCCGCGAAGCCAACAGCAAAGGGTACGTCATCGACAGATGCGTCGTCGACGGAGGATGATAAAGGGAAGTCATCCATGAGATACGTACTCTTGGTCGTGGGGTTGTTCCTCGCTGCGTGCTTAATTGCGTACGGTTTGTCCAGCAAGGGGACGTACTCGAGCGAATCCAACACCTCCGCTGGAAGCGCAGCCTCGAGCGAGACTATTGAAAAGGGTACCGAGAAGTCGGACTCCGAGAAGGACGCTGCGAAAGACAAGAAGTCAAAGAAAAGCAAAAGCAAGGAGGCCACGGAGGAGAAGACCGATAAGTCCGCGGCTGACGAAGCCAAGAAAGCTGCCTCTGCGTGGGGTCCTCTTAACGAGTCGTTGCCGGATGATTGGAAAGTATGGATGATGACGAACCGGGGTGACAAAAGTGACATTGACTAATGCAACCATTAAGGCAATCCGTGCCCTCGGTGTGAGGGTGCTCAACGATCCTGCGCAATACTTGGACGCTATGGCGAGACTGCTTGACGCGGATTCCATTGAGATGAGGGTGCTCAGAGCGAACTGTGATGCGGAGTTCTTGGAGCCATTCGCTCGTGCCGCCGAGGTGGGAACATCTGACGCGATGAATGAGGCGTCGTCCAAAGCGCGGGCCATCCTCGTGGATGGGCGCTTAATCAGAAAAGATGTGGCGAAAGATGTGTGCGACAGCATTGCCGAGGCGCTTCGTGAAGCATGTGTCCGGCCAGCTGCAAAGCAGCCACAGGATACCAATCGTGACGGATCTCCGAGCTTAAGAGAGCTGCTTTACTTCGTCGAGCACCAGTTCCTGCGCGACGTGTTCTATGAAACCCCGGCAGATTTCATGCCAATCATCGCAAGGGGTGACGTCGAACTGTTTCTGCGACGCGTGCTCAAGCGGATGGGGATTCCGAATCCGTTCGAGGGCTTGCGTCTCAGGAGTGGGGTGTGCAGATCTACGGATGACATGAGCATAGTGCTCATTGAGTTCCCGGACCCTCCGTTTATAACGCTCTGTCATAGGGTTTACCTCGTTGCGGACAAGGGGTTCAGGCACGTGCGCTACTTCACGATAGAGCGCGGATATAGTTTTGTGCCCGGCGAAGATTGCGTCTTCCTCTGCGCGTGGGAGGGTACCAGCCGCGCGACGCAGCAACACGTGAACTATGGGCACTTTGTGAACCCGGACAACTCTCAAGATGCGTGCAGGGAAGAGGAGGTGGCAAGGATTGCCGAACTCTTCGCGCGTTCGATTTCGTGATCGAGTGGCGGTGCTGACCGCTAGCCCACAGCGGGATCGTGGTCAGAATTGACCACGATCCCGCTGTGGGCTAGCGGTCATTATGCACGGGATTGTGTCAATCGCTGCCGGGCGCTTTTGCGCTTGCGCACCTGTCGGACGCTCGGCTATGATGTGCAGAGTTATGAACAGGAGGCGTCACGTGGACAGCTTTTCTTCAAGCCTTCCCGAGGTCGTTTACCAGGCCCGGACGCGGGCGAACATCACCCAGGGCGAGCTTGCCGACCGTGCCGGCGTGTCGAGGCACACGGTGGTGAACATCGAGAGCGGCGCGGCCGCCGGCGTGCGCCTCGACAAGCTCTCCGCGGTGCTCGGCGCGCTCGGGATGGAGCTCATGGCGGTACCTCGGCGAGGCGTGGAGCCCATGGCGCAGACCGAGGACGCAGAGAGTCTCCGCCGCGAGTTCCGGGCTCGCTTCGTGAGGGGAGGCGGGCATGCCGTACGCACGACGCGGGGGCAGGGATGAGTCGAACTACAGGCACGTGACGCGCGAGCTCGCGGTGGTGATTGCCGGTCGGTACGCGGGCTCCCTTCGCGTGTACGAGCGCGGGCATGCCTCGTTCGAGTACGATGGCGCGTATTCCGGCCCCAGCATCTCGGTGCGCATGCCCGTCAGTGGCGAGCGATTTCTGGACGATGTCGTGCGCCCTTGGGTCGAGGGGCTGCTTCCGGACAACGAGGCGGTGCGGGAGTCGATGGGCAAGGCGGCAGGCCTTTCGGGTCGCGATCCCTACGCGTTGCTTGCGAGGTACGGGCGAGACTGCCCGGGTGCCGTGCAGATCTGCCCTCCAGAGGAGGTCGCGGGGGTCCTCTCCCTTGTTGGTTCATATGAGCCAGTCTCCGACGATGAGATTGGGGCGAGGCTCCTTGAGGCGCAGTCTTCCTCGGCTCCTCGATGGGTCGGGGACGAGGAGAGCTGGTCGCTCGGCGGGGCGCAGGGGAAGCTCGCTCTGGCGAGGATTGGTACGGGATGGGGCGTATGCATTGGCTCTGCGGCGACGACCCATATTCTGAAGCCCGGCGTCGAGGGAATCTCATTACAGGCGCTTGACGAGTACCTGTGCATGAGGGTTGCCGCCCGCTGTGGGCTTCCCGTTGCCTCGGTGTCGTACGAGGAGTTCGCGGGGGTTCCCGCAATCGTCGTCGAGAGGTACGACCGCAGGGTTGACGCTGCCGGTGGGGTGGAGCGCCTTCACCAAGAGGACCTTTGCCAGGCCCTGGGCTACCTTCCTGCGGACAAGTATCGCCCCACTCCCTCGGAGGTGTTGCGCCTGTTGGGGGAGGATCGGACGGGACAGAGCGTGGATGACTTCGTGGCGGCGCTCTTCTTCAACTATCTGGTTGGCGCTACGGACGCGCATGCAAAGAACTATTCGATCATGCATCTGGCGGGCGACGAGTTCTTCCTGGCTCCGATGTATGACGTGGCCAGCGTCTTGCCGTATCGAAGGCTGAGGAGGTCTCCTCGGGGATGCGCGATGCCCATAGGCAGGGAGAAGCACTTCGGGAGGTTGGCGGGGTCGCACATCGAGCGTTTCGCGAACAACAACCGCCTCGACGGGGAGGCTTGTCGAGAGCTGATGCGTGGTCTGGCGCTCGATGTGCGCGAGGCGGTGCGCGAGGAGGTGGGGGAAAGCACGCGGATCGACGGCGTGCGCATCCTCGGTCCTGAGCTCGAACGAACGGTCGTTGCCAACTGTGACGCGATGCTCGCGAACCTCGCTCGCGATGGGAGGTCAATCGACCTGAGCAGGTGTGCGGTGATTGAGTCGGGGTCGATAGATCGTGCCGGTGGCGCGTGACCGCTAGCCCACAGCGGGATCGTGGTCACTTTTGACCACGATCCCGCTGTGGGCTAGCGGTCAATGAGGAAGGTCACATGCCTACAATCAGGAGTCTTTCCGGAATGAGCCGTCCCGTGCTGAACCTGTTCTACGTGCTTGACACGTCGGGCGGTTTCAACACTCCGGACGGGAAGCCCATCGCCGTGCTCAACCGCGCCGTGCCCCAAGCGCTGAGTGCGGTGAACATGGAAGCGGGCGACGCGAGGAACAGCAACGCGCGCATCAGGGTATCGGTGTGCGGGTTCAACTCCTACTGCCGGTGGCTCAACCCCGAGGGGCCGCAGGACCTGGACGCCTTCAGCTACGAGCCGCTGACGGCCGTGGGCGGCACGAACGTGGGGACGATGCTCAGGGAGCTGAACTCGAAGCTGTCGAGGCGGGGCTTCATCAACGCCCAGAGCGGCAACCTCCCGCCGGTCATCATCTTCATGACCGACGGGTTCGCCACTGACGAGTACGAGGGCGAGCTGGAAAGGATCAGAAAGAACAACTGGTTCAAGCACGCCGCCCGCATCGGCTTCGCCATCGGGAAAAACCCGGACACCAAGATGATCGCGGAGCTCACGGGGTCGTCCGAGACCGTCATTCGCACGGACGACCTCGGCGTCTTCGTGACATTGCTGAGGTTCGTGAGCCAGACCTCCTGCGTCCTGGGCAGCATGCCGCCCCTCATGGCGAATGGCGGCGACTTGGGTGGCTCGCGCAGCATCGCGGAGAGGGCCGTGCGCGAGGCGAAGGAGCTGGCGGGCTACGACGTGGACGACCTGAAGCCGGACTTCAGCTACGAAGAGGACTACTTCTCGGATGACGCCTGGGGAACCCGGGTTTTTGACCGCTAGCCCACAGCGGGATCGTGGTCACTTTTGACCACGATTCCGCTGTGGGCTAGCGGTCACGGCTTCGCGATATCTGTGCGTGTTGGGATATGGTGGGGTGGGGCTTACCGCGGCTGGGGAGGAATCAATGGAGACAGAAGGGTGTCTGACGCTCGCGGAGGTTGTTTTTAAGGCGCTTGGCGATGACGGATTGCGCGTGCTCAACGATCCTCGGGTTTTGCTTGCGTATGTCATGGACTATATGGACCCTAACTCTCCCGCGCTGCGCGTGCTCATGAGAAACCTCATTCGTGTCAGGAAGCTGACTCGCGGGACCGACGGCAACGTGAGCCGTATGTGTTCTATATAACTCAGGCGCGAATAGCGATGTGTATATAAGGCAGGTTGACGGCGCGGCTGCGTGCCTCCAGGTGCCGAGCTATGACGGTGGCCCGTCGGCCCATGACGCGATTTCGGCGCTATAGGCGTGATGGGTGACGGAAGCTAAGCGGAGGAGGCCAATCGAGTGCGTGATCGCGAACGCAAATCATGCACTGGATTCGACGGAAATCTGCCGGTGGTGTATGGTGTTTCGAGTCACGAGGTCTCGACGTAGAGAGGCGCAGATAAAAAAGGATTTGGGCGCTCCGCTCAGGATGGCGATGCAACCACCTTTATTCACCAGACGTATGGCCTTGGCCTAGCTGACATGCGCATGAAAGAGGGAAGAAAGGCATGGAGACATACCTTACGTTGGAAGAGGCGATTCTGAAGCTGCTTCGCGAGCGTGGCGCGTCGGGAATGGAGAATCCCCGCACGATTGTGGGGTACGTCGAGGACTACATGGATCCGGACTCGCCTGAATTACGCGTGCTCATGCATATTCTTGTTGCAAACAACTTGAAACCAGAGTCAAGCAAGCGCCGAAGGCTTGAGCAGGAGATTGCCGAAGGATTCGTGGACCCAATCGCGAGGGCCATCCGGGACGATATTACCGTTGATGCGGCGGCCTCGTTGGTGTTCTCTCATCTCAAAGACGTGTGCATGATACGGGAGCCCATTGCCCGTCAGGTAGTCGACGGCATTGCCGGGGGCATCACACAGTGGCATGCCGAGGTCGAGGAAAGGTTGCATCACATCGAAATGGGGATTGTGGGCATGTTGTCAGGCTCGTTTGAGGCGGGGGCAGACCTGCGCACTATCTTTGGCAGGGAGCTGCGCGTGGTCAGGGAGCTTGGCCGGGGCGGCTGGGGCATCGTCTACGAGGTGGACTGCGCGGGCAAGCACATGGCGTTCAAATGGCTCAGGCCGGAGGCCATCCTTGACCGGGACCGCTTCGTGGCGAACCTCAAGAGGAACATCCTGGCGGGTGCCCCCTCGCCGGAGTTCCTGTGGCTGCACGACATGGTGGATGGGTTTGACGGCGGCGTGGGGTACCTCATGGACCTGCGCCCGGCGGAGTACGAGGAGCTCGACCGCATCTGGTCCCGTCCCTCCCTCTTCGAGTCGTTCCGCCGGATTGTGGACGTCTGCATGGGCATCGCGTCGGCGATGAACAACCTGCACAACGCGGGCTACCGCTACCAGGACCTCAAGGGCGATAACGTCTTCGCGGACCCGAGGACCGGCAAGGTCCTCATCGTCGGCCTCGACAACGTGGTGCCGCAGGGCGGGAGCACGGGCATCGCCGGCACGGTGGGCTTCATGGCGCCGGAGATCATGTGCGCGAGGCACCCGAACCCGACCGTGGCGAGCGACATGCACTCGATGGCCGTGGTCATCTTCATCACGCTGCTGCAGCAGCACCCGCTCCATGGACAGAGGCTCGCCTCGATCCCCATGGACGAGGAGGGGCTGCGCTACGTCTACGGCACGAACCCCGTCTTCATCTTCGACGAGGAGGACGCGAGCAACGCCGCCATCCAGAGCCCCGAGAACAACGCCCTCAGGATCTGGCCCTGCCTGCCCGCGCACGTGCAGGCGCTGTTCAGGCGCGCGTTCTCCCGGGAGGCCCTGCACGATCCGGGCAGGAGGCCCCTGGAGGTCGAGTGGATGCGCGAGCTCGCGCGCTTCAGGTCCGAGATCGTGGCCTGCCCCTGCGGTCACGAGGTCTTCCTGGAGGGCGGCACGCTCGAGAGGCGCTGCGAGAGCTGCGGGAGGCTCTGCCGGGCCGAGCTGTGCCTGGAGGTGCCGGTGGGGCGCGCCCCGGACAACCGCGTGCCCGTCGTGGACGACGCGCGCGTCTACCGCTGCCAGGTGCAGCGCGTGTGCAACCAGGGCCAGGAGCTCGAGCCTCAGGTCTGGGCGCTCGCGTCCACGCGCGACCCGCGCGACATCGCCCTGCGCAACGTCTCCGGCCGGCCGTGGGAGGCGCGCGCGGGCGGCCGCTCCCTGGAGGTGGCGCCGGGCCAGATGGTCCGCGCGATCGAGGGCATGGAGCTGCGGGTGCTCGGCCAGACCT